>NZ_JAWRVK010000053.1:0-26487 GCF_036663575.1 Halalkalibacter flavus | reverse complement strand
AATTAACGAGATATCATGTATCTCTATTTCGCTTGGCTTTTGTTCAGTTTTCAAAGAACTAATGTGTCGTTTATAGCAACTTAATTATTATAACAAAATGAAATTATAATGTCAAATTGTTTTTTTGTTGATTTTTCAAATCGTTATGGCGACAAGAAATAATATACCACAGTCTTAAAGTTTAATGCAACTATTTTTTTACATATTTATAATTTCCTCAATATAAATAGTAGGTTTTTTGTTAATTGTACGATCTCTCCAGTCGAAATCAGTTTAACCATAGGTCTTGTCGATGATTCTTGCTCAAAAAAATAATTTCTGCTTCTTGCTCATTACTTAATCGAATCTGGCTTCCCACTGCTACTAAAACAAGACTTTGAATTAATTTTGGACAACTTTGATATCAAATTTACCAAATTGCTCTTTTGAAATATCCTCTAATACTTGGAATGGCGATCGCTTAGAGCGGTAATAACGTTCGGATGTCATCGCATGAAGACCTTTTTAACATAAAAAGACTGCTAGGAGGCATCCTCCTAACAGTCTCAATTATATTATTCTTCCTCTTCTTCCGTTGCCTCAGCTACATTTTCTTGCTCTCCTTCAACTGCCACATTGCCGTCACTTGATTCCGTTTCTTCAACGCCTTCTTCAACGTCCTCATCGTCAATGTCAACTCTAGCAACCGTAGCTACTTCTTCGCCTTCATTTACTCTGATTAACGTTACCCCTTGCGTATTACGGCCTGTAGTTGAAATGCCATCAACATTCATTCGGATAATAACCCCACTTGCCGTAATAATCATAATGTCATGCTCAGAAGAAACAACTTTCAAAGAGACAAGAGTCCCATTACGCTCAGTAATATTACATGTTTTTATTCCTTTACCACCACGATTTTGGATACGGTACTCTTCAATTGGAGTTCGTTTTCCATAACCCTTCTCTGTAACGATCAATACTTCATGGCCTTCTTCGATAATATCCATTCCAACAACATGATCATCTTCAGAAAGGGAAATACCTTTTACTCCAGCTGCAGTTCTACCCATTAAACGAACATCATTTTCAGGGAATCTGATTGACATCCCTTGTTTTGTACCAATAATTAATTCTTGCTCTCCATCAGTTAGTCGAACACCATGAAGCTCATCATCTTCTCGGAGGTTAATAGCGAACAACCCACCTTTTCTAATATTAGCAAAAGAAGAAAGTTCAGTACGTTTTGCAACCCCATATTTTGTTAAGAAGAATAAATAAGCATCCTCAGTAAACTCTTCAATAGGAATGACTGTACTAATGTACTCACCTTGTTCAATTTGTAAGAGATTTATAATCGGGATCCCTTTAGCTGTACGTCCAAGCTCTGGGATTTCATATCCTTTTAGACGATACACTTTTCCTTTGTTTGTGAAGAAAAGGATCGTGTGGTGAGAGCTCGTTGTAAACAAATGCTGAACAAAGTCATTATCATTTGTTCCCATCGCTTGAATTCCTTTTCCACCACGTCTTTGATTACGATAAGTCGAAATTGGAAGACGTTTAATATATCCATTGTGAGAAATCGTAATGGCTATATTTGAACGTGGAATGAGATCTTCATCTTCAAAGCTATCTTCACTCATTGAAATAACCGTACGACGCTCGTCATTAAACTTATCCTTTACTTCAGTAAGCTCTTCACGGATAATTTCTAGTACTTTTTCTTCGTCGGCTAAGATCGCCTTTAATTCTGCAATTCGAGCAACTAAGTCTTGATATTCACCCTCAATCTTGTCACGCTCTAAACCTGTTAGACGTTGAAGACGCATATCTAGAATCGCTTGTGCTTGCTCATAGCTAAGTTCAAAACGTTCCATCAAACCATTTCTAGCAATTTCAGTTGTTTGTGATGCACGGATCAAGCTAATGACTTCATCCAGATGATCAAGTGCTATACGTAATCCTTCTAGAATATGAGCACGTGCTTCCGCTTTACGTAGTTCAAAAGCCGTACGACGACGAATGACTTCAATTTGGTGATCTAAATAATGTTCAAGGCATTCTTTTAAGTTTAGTACTTTTGGTTGTCCACCTACTAAAGCTAAAAGGTTAATACCAAAACTTGATTGAAGTGCTGTTTGCTTATATAGATTATTAAGTAAAACATTGGCGTTTACGTCACGTCTAAGTTCTATTACAATACGCATCCCTGTACGATCCGATTCATCACGTAAATCCGTTATGCCCTCAATTTTCTTGTCACGAACTAACTCAGCAATCTTTTCAATTAAACGTGCTTTATTTACTTGGTACGGGATTTCAGTGAAGATAATCCGTGGCTTCCCATTATGCTCTTCAATACTTGATTTCGCACGTAGCGTTATCGAACCTCTTCCTGTTTGATAAGCTTTGCGAATTCCTGAACGCCCTAAAATTTCAGCCCCTGTTGGGAAATCTGGACCTGGAATATACTCCATTAATTCAGGAATACTAATGTCACGGTCTTTTGACAGAGCCAATACACCATCAATCACTTCACCTAATTGGTGAGGAGGAATGTTCGTTGCCATTCCTACAGCAATCCCAGAAGCACCATTGACTAACAGGTTAGGAAATCTCGCTGGGAGAACGATTGGCTCACGCTCGCTGCCGTCGTAGTTATCTTGATAATCAATGGTATCTTTGTTGATATCGCGGACAAGTTCCATTGATATTTTTGACATCTTTGCTTCTGTATAACGCATTGCAGCTGCAGAATCCCCGTCTACAGAACCAAAGTTTCCGTGTCCATCAACTAACATATAGCGGAAGCTGAAGTCTTGTGCCATACGAACCATCGTTTCATAAACCGCAGAATCACCATGTGGGTGATACTTACCAATTACTTCCCCAACAATACGCGCAGATTTTTTATAAGCTTTATCAGAAGTAATCCCTAGCTCATTCATTGCAAATAAAATACGTCGATGTACTGGTTTCAACCCGTCACGAACATCAGGAAGGGCACGGCTGACGATAACACTCATCGCATAGTCCATAAAGGATGCTTTCATTTCCTGACTAATATTTCTTTCTAACACTCTAGATTGATCTTGCTCAGCCATTACTTAAACCTCCATCTTCAAGCCTATATATCAAGATTTTGCACATACTGCGCGTTTTCTTGAATAAAATCACGGCGCGGTTCTACACGGTCACCCATTAAAATTTCAAATATCTCATCAGCTTTCATTGCGTCTTCTAATGTTACTTGAAGGACTGTGCGATGTTCTGGATCCATCGTAGTTTCCCATAGTTGTGTTGGGTTCATCTCACCTAACCCCTTATAACGCTGAATACCTAGTTTATCTTTATTTGGAATTTCTTTAAGCGCTTCTTCTAATTCCTTATCTGTATAAACATAACTCACTTCTTTTCCTTGCTTAATCTGATAAAGAGGTGGTTGTGCAATATAAACATAGCCATTTTCAATTAACGGACGCATATAACGATAGAAGAACGTTAAAATAAGTGTTCGTATATGAGCACCATCAACATCGGCATCGGTCATGATAATAATCTTATGGTAGCGGGCCTTTTCAATGTCAAAATCATCGCCAATTCCAGTACCAAAAGCCGTAATCATAGCACGAATTTCATTATTTGCAAGAATCTTATCCAATCTAGCTTTTTCCACGTTAATAATTTTTCCACGTAGAGGCAAAATAGCTTGGAAGTGACGATCTCGGCCTTGTTTTGCTGACCCTCCGGCTGAGTCACCCTCAA
Source organism: Halalkalibacter flavus (assembly GCF_036663575.1). Classification (NCBI taxonomy): domain Bacteria; kingdom Bacillati; phylum Bacillota; class Bacilli; order Caryophanales; family Bacillaceae; genus Halalkalibacter; species Halalkalibacter flavus. The sequence continues at coordinate 22,740 of NZ_JAWRVK010000053.1, read as the reverse complement.
CAATATAAATTTCACTTATTGAGGCATCTTTTGAAGAACAATCTGCAAGTTTTCCAGGTAAAGAACTAACTTCAAGAGCACTCTTTCGTCTTGTAAGTTCACGTGCTTTCTTTGCAGCTTCTCTAGCTCTAGATGCCATTAACCCCTTCTCAACTATTTTTCTAGCTACTTGTGGATGTTCAATAAGAAAACGTGAGAAATGTTCACTAAATAATGAATCTGTAATCGTTCTTGCTTCACTATTTCCTAACTTTGTTTTCGTTTGTCCTTCAAATTGAGGATCTGGGATTTTAACAGAAATGATCGCTGTTAGCCCTTCACGAACATCATCACCAGTTAAGTTAGGGTCCGTTTCCTTAAAGAGACTATTCTTTCTAGCATAATCGTTAATAACACGAGTTAAACCCGTTTTAAACCCAGATTCATGAGTTCCACCCTCGTGTGTATTTATGTTATTAGCAAACGAGTATATATTGCTCGTGTAGCTATCATTATATTGAACAGCTACTTCTACATTTAGCCCATCCTTTTCACTCTCAATATGGATCGGCTCTTCATGTAATACTTCTTTTGAACGGTTTAAATGTTCAACGAATGAAGCAATTCCACCTTCATAGTGATACTTTGCTTCTTTCCCGTCCTCACGCTTGTCCTCTATAACAATCGTTAATCCTTTATTTAAGAATGCTAATTCACGTAACCGCGTAGCAAGTGTATCAAAGTCATAAGTCGTTGTTTCCTGAAAGATCTCAGCGTCAGGTTTAAAATGGATGACAGTTCCTCTTTTTTCTGTTTCGCCAATTACTTCTAAATCAGCTGCAGGAACACCTTTCTCGTACTTTTGATAGTGGATTTTCCCTTCGCGGTGTACATTGACTTCGAGAATTGTTGAAAGAGCATTAACAACGGAAGCACCTACACCGTGTAATCCACCAGATACTTTGTATCCACCGCCGCCAAATTTCCCTCCAGCATGGAGAACCGTCATAATAACTTCAACAGCTGGTCGGCCCATCTTTTCATGAATACCAACAGGAATTCCACGCCCGTTATCTTCTACGGTAATACTATTATCTTCTTCAATTGTTACTTTTATCGTATCGCAGTAACCAGCCATTGCTTCATCAATACTATTATCAACGATTTCCCATACAAGATGGTGTAATCCACGTGCGCTTGTCGAACCAATATACATTCCAGGGCGCTTACGAACAGCTTCTAAGCCCTCTAAGACTTGTATTTGACTTTCATCATAAGACTGTTGTGTTGAATGTTGTTCATTCGTCACTTTGTTCACCTTCATTCTTCATTATCGATCTAAAGAGGACATAATTGCCTTTTTACATCCTGCAGGCAATGACCTTACACCTATTAGTGAAGCCATTGTCTCTATTCTTATGAACACTCTATTTTAACATTGGATTTAATTAAAATCTATGACGTCTCACTGTCTTCATCATACTCATGGTGAAGATCCATTAATGCTTTGCCTTGAGCTCTTCGATTTAAGGTTAAAGAGGATACCGGGGAATAATATACTTCCTCATTGGTTAGAACGATAGACTTAATATAATCAGTTGAAATAACAATTTTCTTTTTTCTCTTTTCTTCTTCTTTTAGATACGTACTTGTAATTTGTGATTGTTCTTTCACATCACAATTTAATATCGCAATAATATCTTTAGACCTAATTATGACATCTCCGCCTAAGTGTATAAACAAATGTGTCACCGCCTCATTTACTTAGTGATCGTTCCTTCTGAAACATGGAAAATGGCTGCTTGATTCAATGTTTGTTCATCAATTCCACTCACATTTGTTGTGGTAACAAACGTTTGTACACGACCTTGAATCGTTCGAAGAAGATGCGACTGTCTATAATCATCTAATTCAGATAAGACATCATCCAAAAGAAGAATTGGATATTCACCAATTTCTGAATAAATCAATTCAATTTCGGCTAATTTAAGGGCAAGCGCGGTTGTTCGTTGTTGACCTTGAGATCCATACGTTTGAACATCTCGCTCATTAATAGAAAAAGCAAGGTCATCACGATGAGGCCCAAACAAAGTCACTCCTCGTTGAATTTCCCGTTCACGCAGCTCTTGATATGTTTGATAGTATCCATCCTTTATTTTCGACAAATCTTTGTCTTCTGATACGTCAGTGGATGAGAGATACCGAATCTCTAATTTTTCTTTTCCTCTACTCACATCATGATGAATTTGCTCTGCCCAAGTTTGCAGGCGCTTAATAAACCCATATCTTCTTATCGTCACTTCTGCAGCTAACACAATCATTTGATCGGTTAAAATATCTAACATTTCTTTAGAACCTTTACCAAATTGCAATGTTTTTAATAAGTGGTTCCGCTGCTTCAACACTTTTTGATACATGCCTAAATGGTGTAAGTAAACACGACTAATTTGCCCTAGCTCCATATCCAAAAACCTTCTACGGACTTGTGGACTCCCTTTGACAAGGTTCAAATCTTCAGGTGCAAACATGACAACATTCGCCGCACCAACATACTCACTTAGCTTTTTCTGTTCAAGCCCGTTGATTTTCCCTTTCTTTCCCTTTACCGATAGGATTAGTTCAATATCTAACGAGCTTGTTTTTTTAGCTATTTCTCCTTGAACTCGCGCAAATTCTTCGCCCCATCCAATTAACTCTTTATCTTTAGAAGTTCGATGAGATTTAGCAAGAGCTAACACAAAAATTGATTCAAGGATATTGGTTTTTCCTTGTGCATTCTCCCCTAGAAAGACATTTACTTGTTTATGAAACGATAATTCTACTTTTTTATAGTTGCGGAATTGTCTGAGAGTAAGTTGCTTTATATACAAAAGCGATCCCCCCTATTTCGCAACAATTTGAAATTTCGTTCCATCTTCAAGCGTTACGATGTCGCCTGGCACTAACTTTTTTCCACGGCGATTTTCTTCTTCATCGTTTACAAAGACAACATACTCAGAAAGATACCATTTAGCCATACCACCTGTATCAATGATTCCCGCTTCTTTCAGCATTTGCCCCAGTGTTATGTAAGCTGTTGAAATGACGATTGAATCCATGCTTTATCACTCTTTCTGTATTAAGATCATTCTTAGCTAGTTATGTAGCAAAGTGAAGACAGCAATTCATACGTGAGTTGCTGTCTTTTTTCTCGTTCATTTGGTTATTCTTCTTTTATTGTACTAAACGTGTAGGATTTTTGCCAATCCCTCTTATGGATTAATATGTGCGGACTGGTGAAAACAGATGTAAATAGTGGTCATGTTCAATTGGACGAATAACAAACGGACTCATTGCACCTGTAAAAGTAATATTCACTTCTTCACTATCGATAACTTTTAACGCATCAATAATATTTTTCCCGTTAAAAGAAATCCGCATATCTTCACCCTGCATCTCCGTTTCAATATTCTCTGTTACCTTTCCTACTTCAGGAGAAATGGAAGTAATCTCAACATTGCCCCCATCTAACGTTTTTAAGTTAATGACGTTATTCTTTCCTTCTCTTGAAAGCAACAATGCTCGTTCTAATGTTTGTAAGAATGGTTTTGTTTTTAATTTTAACGATGTTTTTGATTGAGTAGGTATCATACTTTTTGTAACTGGATATTTTCCTTCAAGCAACCTTGAGAAAAATAGTAGGTTTTTCAACTTGAAAAGAATTTGATTTTCAGTAACTACAACATCAATAAGTTCATTCGTATCATCAATGATTTTACTTAATTCATTTAAACTCTTTCCAGGAATGACCACATTGGAAAACGACAATGATTCATCATTTTTCTCAATCGTTGCTTTTCTCATTGCTAAACGATGACTATCTGTTGCAGTACAGATCAATTCACCTTCTTCAGTCTCTAAGTTTACACCTGTCAACACCGGGCGTGTTTCCTGAGTGGACACCGCGAATACAGTTTGTCGAATCATGTTCTTTAACATGTCTTGAGGCAAACGGAATAATAAATCCTCCTCAAGTTGCGGCAATCGCGGATACTCTTCTGGATCAAGTCCATTTAAATTAAAGACAGAGGAACCTGAGCGGATTGTTGTGGCGAATTGATCTTGGACAATTAGTTCAACATTCGTTCCAGGTAACTTTTTTACAATTTCAGCGAAAAAACGAGCCTGTAAGACAATGCTCCCTTTCTCTTCAATTTGAACAATTTCAGATCCATCTTCTTCCTTAGGAATAAATACTTCTATCGATACATCCGAGTCACTGCCAGTAAGAGTTAGACCTTCATTACCAGCTACAATTTTTATTCCTGTTAATATAGGAATTGTTGTTCGTGAAGAAACAGCTTTTGCTACATTTTGAACATCATGAACGAAACGATCACGATTAATAGAAAACCGCATATTAAAACTCCTTAATTAATATATTTATGTTTTTAAAAGAATAATAATAATAGTAATAGGGCTTGTGGATTTGTGGATAACTTGATTTTTAAGCAAAATACCAGCCTGTCCACATGTTGATAATGTGTTAATAGGCTGGTTCGTTTTATTCACAGTGTTCACAAATTCTATGATTCCTAATACTATTAATTTCTTAATAAATCCATTAACTCTTGGATTTTTTCCTGTAATTCTTGGTCGCTAGCAAGCAATGTAGAAATCTTTTCATGTGCGTGGATGACGGTTGTATGATCGCGCCCTCCAAATTCACTACCGATTTTAGGCAATGAAGCATCTGTTAGTTCTCTTGATAAATACATGGCAATTTGCCTTGGGAAAGCAACTGACTTTGTACGTTTTTTTGCTTTAAAGTCCTCTAGCTTCACATGATAATGCTCCCCAACTAACTTCTGAATATCAGTTATCGTTAATACTTTTGGTTTCGAATTAGGAATAATATCCTTTAATGCTTCTGCAGCTAAATCTGCATTCATATCTTGGTTTATAAGAGAAGAATAAGCAACGACGCGAATTAACGCTCCTTCTAACTCTCTAATATTCGTATCTATTTGATTGGCGATGTAAAGCATGACTTCATTAGGAATATCAAGGTTTTCAGCTTTAGCCTTTTTTCGTAAGATAGCAATTCTCGTTTCAAGATCAGGAGGTGTAATATCCGTAATCAAGCCCCATTCAAATCGTGAACGTAATCTATCTTCTAGTGTAGGAATCTCCTTAGGAGGTCTGTCACTTGAGATGACAATTTGTTTCGATTCTTCATGTAAAGCATTAAATGTATGGAAGAATTCTTCTTGAGTTTGTTCTTTCCCAGCTAGAAATTGAATATCATCAATAAGAAGTACATCTACATTTCGATATTTATTTCGAAAATTAACGGCTTTGTTGTCACGAATCGAGTTAATGAATTCATTTGTAAATTTTTCAGATGACAAATAAACCACTTTCGCATTTGGATTGTTATCCATTACATAATGACCAATTGCGTGCATCAAATGGGTTTTTCCAAGTCCGACACCACCATAGATAAAAAGTGGATTGTATGCTTTAGCCGGAGCTTCCGCTACGGCGAGTGAAGCTGCATGGGCAAAACGGTTACCAGACCCAATGACAAATGTATCAAACATATATTTATCGTTTAACATCGTTTTTGATGTATTAGCAGTATTGGCTTCTTCTTTTGCTTGCTTTCTTGGTATTGGTTCAGGAATAAAATCGTCTTCCATTTCATGTTGAGGAATGACGAATTTAGGTTTGAGACGTGTGCCAGTGATTTGTTCAATCGTGTCAGAGGTTAACTCTGCATAATGATCTTCAAGCCAGTCACGTGCAAATTCATTAGGTGCAGTAATGATGATCATATCGTTTTGAATATCATTAGCTTTTGTGGCTTTTAGCCATGTTTCAAAACTAGGCTTACTCACTTTTTTTTCAATTTCAGCAAGGGCCTGTTCCCATAGGTCATGGATGTTCTCCAAAAGTTCCCCCTCCTTCTTTTCTAAATAACGAACGAACGACCACCAACTTGTCGAACCTTTGTACAAGTTGGTGGATGCAGTCGAATAAATATACATTCACACGTAAATGTGTAAAAATTATAATATAGTAGAAAAACGTCAAAAAGTGAGTTCTAAACAGTTTGTGGACAACTGAATTAACAATAATCAATAAATGTCCACAAAGTTACCCACAGGTTGTGGACAAAAAATATGAAGTTTTACTTGCCCACGAGTGAAAACAATTCAATCATAGCAAAAAAATACCTCAACCGCAACGGTTTGTTGTATTTATCCACATAACACAGCATCTTGTGTTCTGTTTTTATCCACAGCACAAGATATGTGTGTAACTTGTCGATAAATTCAGGGAGAAGTCGAAAGGTGTCAGAATGTGTTTATCCACAGATGTGATTTGGGAGACTTTTGTACATCGTGTTAATAGAATCGGGGGTTTTTATTAGAGTATGATGAAAAGATGATTAATATGTTGGTTTGTATGGAATGTTATAGAGTTTTTTAGAAAGAGTTATGAGGAGAGTGGGTAAAGTTACGTATTGATAATAGCTTCTTCTAGAAGATGTGGAAAACTAGGTGGGGTTTTTGTCGAAAGAGAGAAGAACTATTTTTTCTATATATAGATTGTTGAATTGATTTCTGGAGGAACCGGTGGCTTAAAAAAGAAGGAGAGAAGATTTGGAAGGTGAAGGTTGACTTTAAGTGAGGGAGAGAGAAGAAAGGTTGATCCTTTTCCTAATTGAGAGAGCGAACATGGATTGTGGTGGCTCCGCGCGCTGCACGTCTAACGGAGAAGAGTGCTCCTTTAGGTTAATAAGAAAGCAGAGGCTCCGTGTACTGCTAAGAGTAGATAGAAAAAGGCAAAGGGCAGCCTTTTTTACATAGAAAGAGCGAATATAGATTGTGGTGGCTTCACACGCCGTGCGCTTTTTGAGAAGGGCGGTTCTTTTTGTCATAAGAGAGCGAACATGGTTGCGGGTGGCTCCACGCGCTGCACGCCTAACGGAGAAGAGCGCTCCTTTAGGCTAAAAAGAAAGCAGCGGCTCCGCACACCGCTAAGAGTAAGAACGAAAAGGAAAGATCGTCCTTTTCGTTCTTACTCTTGACAAAGCACCTGCTCGTTCCTTATAATTTACAAGAATGTCTTTAAGATATAGTTAATCCTCAGGGAGGTGTAATAAATGGGAAAACCAACATTCCAACCGAATAACCGTAAGCGTAAAAAGGTACACGGTTTCCGTGCACGTATGAGCACAAAAAATGGCCGTAAAGTATTAGCTCGTCGTCGTCGTAAAGGAAGAAAAGTTTTATCTGCATAGGCCACTGAATGTCAGTGGTCTTTTTCTTCTGTTAAAGATGCGTATTTAGTAGATAGGGATGAAAGAGTTCTTATTTGTTAAGGAGTGTATTTCTTGAGAAAAGAGCAACGGGTTAAAACGAATGAAGAATTCTCAAAGGTATTTAAAAATGGACAATCCGTTGCAAATCGGCAGTTTGTTCTATATAAATTGCCAAAGGAAGGACAAGGTCCATTTAGACTTGGATTATCTGTCAGTAAGAAGGTTGGCAATGCCGTCACACGCAATCAAGTAAAGCGCTATATTCGAGAAGTATTTCGCTTGAAAGAAGACTCTATTGAAAAAAATACTGATTATGTTGTGATCGCTAGAAAGCCAGCTGCCTCCATGAGCTTTACAGAAGTCGAACAAAGCTTGCTTCATGTATTAAGGAAGGCGAGAGTACTTAAAAAAGTAAAGCAAACATAGATCGATCTTTTAAAGTGAGTTTATTCTGTTAGAGTAGGCTTTTCATATATATATATGATGTAAGAGGGACAAGGAGGAGAACTCGTGCTGAAAAAATTTGGCTTGGTGGCCATGATGATTGGGCTTCTTGTTTTAATGACAGGATGTTTCAATATTGAAGAACCAATTACAAAAGATAGTACTGGCTTTTGGGATTCATATTTGGTTTATCCTTTATCATGGTTAATCATTTATTTTGCAGATATTTTTAATGGAAGCTATGGACTTTCTATTATTGTCGTTACGATTCTTTTACGTATTTTAATTTTGCCTTTAATGATTAAACAAACAAAGAGTGCAAAAGCGATGCAAGCGATTCAACCAGAGATGCAAAAGCTTCGCGAAAAATATAGTGCGAAAGACCAAAAGACTCAACAAAAGTTACAACAAGAAATGATGGCAATGTTCCAAGAACATGGGGTTAACCCATTAGCTGGTTGTTTGCCGTTGTTTATTCAAATGCCAATTTTACTTGCGTTTTATCATGCGATTATGCGTACAGGAGAAATTGGTAACCAACCATTTTTATGGTTTGAATTAGGGACGCCTGACCCATTTTTCATTCTTCCAATTGTTGCGGGGATCACAACATTTATCCAGCAAAAGATGATGATGGTAACAGATAACCCACAAATGAAAATTTTATTATATGTAATGCCGATTATGATCTTCGTATTTGCTATTTTCTTCCCAACGGCACTTACGCTTTATTGGGTAGTTGGTAACATCTTTATGATCGCTCAAACTTATTTTATCACTGGGCCAAATGTCGGGAAAAAGGCAGAAGAAAATGCAGCTGCGAAACAACCGAGTAAGGCAAAAAAGGGAGGTAAAAAGAAGTGACGCATATAACCGTGATAGGGAAGACAGTTGATGAGGCCATTGCAAATGCAATGAATGAATTGCAGATAACAAGAGAGAAACTTTCATACCGTGTAATAGAGGAGCCTCAAAAAGGTTTTTTAGGTATTATAGGTTCGAAGCCTGCAAAAATTGAAGCCCATGTTCTACCTGATCCGGTTGAAGTAGCGCAAAGCTTCTTAGAGGAGACTGTTCGATTAATGGGTCATGAAACCGTCATTACGAAAACACCTTTAAAAGATCGTGTGTTGCTTGAATTAGCAGATTCTAAAGAGGTAGGTCGATTAATAGGGAAACGAGGACAAACGTTAGAGGCTCTCGAGTATTTAACAAACCTTGTTGGAAATCGGCAAGATCAATCATACACACGCATGGAACTTGATATTGGAAATTATCGTGAACGACGAAAGCAGACACTCGAACAGCTTGCTGACCGTGTAGCAAAAAAAGCAAAGGATACGAGAAAATCACTACCTTTAGAGGCAATGAATGCCCTTGAGCGAAAAATCGTTCATGAAAGGCTTAAATCCGTTCCTGGTGTTGTAACAGAATCAGAAGGAAAAGGGGCAAACCGACATATTGTCATTAAGCCTCAATAAAAGTAGAAATCCTCGAGGCTGTTGAAAAAGGAGAAGCTCATCCTTTTTCAACAGCCTCTCTTTCATGGTGGAGGATTTTTTTATAGAGAGTATAATGGAAGTTAGCTTATCTCTTTTTATTAGCTATATCTTCTTCTATAATAAAGTTTTTATTTAAAATAAAAGAACCGTCCTTTATAGGCTATATGAATTGTAAAGTAAGTCGATACTAATAAAAATAAGAACAAGATCGTGACAAATGAGGTGAGAGGTAATGGAGTTTGATACAATAGCAGCAATATCAACCGCGCTTGGGGAAGGGGCTATTGGAATAGTTCGATTAAGTGGTGAAGACGCTATTCAAATAGCTGACAAACTGTATAGTGGAAAAGATAAGCTTTCTAATGTTCCGAGTCATACAATTGTTTATGGACATATCGTTGATTCATCATCAAATGAGCGGGTAGAAGAAGCGATGGTCTCGGTTATGCGAGCACCAAAAACATTTACTCGTGAGGATGTAGTTGAAATCAATTGTCATGGTGGGTTGCTTTCTGTTAATCGAGTTCTGCAATTGGCACTAAGATACGGAGCTAGACTGGCTGAACCAGGGGAATTCACGAAGCGGGCTTTTTTAAATGGGAGAATAGACTTATCTCAAGCTGAAGGGGTTATTGACTTAATTCGTGCAAAAACAGACCGCGCGATGAATGTCGCACTGAAACAAGTAGATGGACGTTTGTCGAAAAAAATTGGCGTTTTGCGTCAAGCTTTGTTAGAGACTGTTGCACATGTTGAAGTCAATATTGATTATCCTGAATATGATGCTGAGACGATGACGCATGGCATGTTACAAGAAAAAGCTACTTTTGTTATAAATGAAATTGATAAGTTGCTCGGAACGGCCAAGCAAGGAAAAATCTTGCGTGAAGGTCTATCTACAGTTATTATCGGTCGTCCGAATGTAGGGAAATCATCATTATTAAATAGTCTTGTTCATGAAAATAAGGCGATTGTAACAGATGTGGCAGGAACAACAAGAGATATTATTGAAGAGTATGTAAATGTAAAAGGTGTTCCGTTAAGGCTCGTTGATACAGCTGGAATTCGTGAAACAGAAGATATTGTTGAACGTATCGGTGTAGAACGTTCGAGAGAAGTGTTGAAAAAAGCAGATCTAATTCTATTAGTGTTAAACTATGGAGAGGAATTATCTTCCGAAGATGAAGCGCTGTTTGAAGCTGTAGAAAAAATGAACGTTATTGTCATTGTTAATAAGACCGATGTTGAGCAAAAGATTGATCTAGAGAAAGTGAAAAAGCTAGCAGCAGACCGTCCGTTAGTTACTACCTCACTCCTTCGTGATGAGGGAGTCGATCAGCTTGAACAAGCAATTGCTGATTTGTTTTTCGAAGGTGAAATTGAAGGTGATGATGTTACGTATGTATCCAATACAAGGCATATTGCTTTACTAGAACAAGCGAAGTCAACAATTGAAGATGCAGTCGGTGCAATCGAAATGGGCGTTCCGATTGATCTCGTTCAAATAGATGTTACAAGAACGTGGGAACTGCTTGGTGAAATAATTGGTGACAGTGTTCAAGAGAGTCTAATTGATCAGCTGTTCTCTCAGTTTTGTTTAGGGAAATAGCTGGGTATGTTTGAGTCAGCAAGTGAACTGCAATGCATAAGTATAAATTTATATTTAATTCAAAATAAAAGGTGCCAGGACAACTGGGCATTCTCACTAAGGAGGTTAGTTTTGTGAATTATCAAGGTGGTCAATTTGATGTCATTGTTGTTGGTGCAGGACATGCAGGGGTTGAAGCTGGACTTGCAGCAGCAAGAATGGGAGCAAAAACGTTAATGTTAACACTGAACTTAGATGCAGTTGCATATATGCCTTGTAATCCATCGGTTGGTGGTCCTGCAAAAGGTATTGTTGTACGGGAAATTGATGCATTAGGTGGTGAAATGGGGAGGAATATTGATAAGACCCATATTCAAATGCGAATGCTTAATACAGGAAAGGGACCAGCTGTGCGTGCATTACGTGCACAAGCAGATAAATACCTTTACCAACATGAAATGAAGAAAACAATAGAGGAAAATGAAAATCTTCTATTACGTCAAGGGATGGTTGAACGATTAATTATTGAAGGCGGTGTTTGTAAAGGAGTTATAACGAATACTGGTGCTGAGTATAAAGCGAAAGCAGTTGTTATTACGACAGGCACTTACCTGAGAGGCAAAATTATCATTGGTGATCTAAGTTATGAAAGTGGACCTAATAACATGCAGCCGTCTGTGCAGTTATCATATCATTTAAAAGAGCTTGGATTTGATATGGTTCGTTTTAAAACAGGGACGCCGCCTCGTGTGAATGGAAGTACGATTGATTACGATCAAACTGAAATCCAACCAGGTGATGATAAACCGCGTGCATTTTCATATGAAACGACAAAATATATTACAGATCAGCTTCCTTGCTGGTTAACATATACAAGTGAAGATACTCATCAAATTATTAACAACAATTTAAGTAGATCTCCTATGTATTCAGGTATGATTGAAGGAACAGGGCCGCGCTATTGTCCATCAATTGAAGATAAAATTGTTCGTTTCAATGATAAACCGCGTCATCAAATTTTTCTGGAGCCAGAGGGAAGAAATACTTCAGAAGTGTATGTTCAAGGCTTATCGACAAGCTTACCTGAGGATGTGCAGTTAGAAATATTAAAAACAGTTCCTGGTCTTCAAAATGTAAGAATGATGCGCCCTGGTTATGCGATTGAATACGATGCAATGGTTCCAACGCAACTATGGCCAACACTTGAAACCAAGAAGGTTCCTGGTTTGTTCACAGCAGGGCAAATTAATGGAACTTCTGGTTATGAGGAAGCGGCAGGTCAAGGTATTATGGCAGGAATCAATGCTGCAAGAAAAGCACAAGGAAAAGAAGGAATCATCCTTGACCGCTCTGAAGCGTACATTGGAGTACTTATTGATGACCTTGTAACAAAAGGTACCAATGAGCCGTATCGATTGCTTACTTCACGTGCGGAGTATCGATTGCTTCTGCGTCATGATAATGCAGACCTACGTTTAACGGAGAAAGGGTACGAAATTGGTTTGATTTCAAAAGAGCGTTATGACCGCTTTTTGAACAAAAAAGAACAAATTGCTGAAGAAAAGAAACGTTTAGAAGGGATTATCGTGAAACCTTCTGAACAAGTGAAAGAGTTACTTGAACAAGTTGGTTCTGCTCCAATGCAAGAAGCAGTCCGTGCCACAATGCTGCTAAAAAGACCGGAACTAACTTATCCAGATGTGGCGAAAGTAATTGAACCTCCTGAAGAACCATTATCTGAGGATGTTACAGAGCAAGTGGAAATTCAAGTGAAGTATGAAGGGTACATTGGCAAACAACTTCAGCAAGTAGAGCGCTCGAAGAAAATGGAAAACAAAAAGATTCCTGAGAATCTAGATTACTCTGCTATTAATGGTTTAGCTACAGAAGCTAGACAGAAGTTAGCCGAAGTCCGTCCGCTTTCAGTAGGGCAGGCATCAAGGGTATCAGGTGTAAATCCTGCTGATATTTCCATTCTCCTTGTGTACCTAGAACAAGGAAGGTTAGCGAAAACCCAATAAGTATATATGGAGAGTCGTCATGAGTAAAAAACAATTCAGTTCTTTATTGAAAGAAAAAGGAATACAGCTTTCAGCTAAACAAGAGCAACAGTTCCAGTTGTATTATCAACTGTTAGTTGAGTGGAACGAAAAAATGAATTTAACTGCCATCACAGAAGAAGATGATGTGTATTTAAAACATTTTTACGATTCAATTACAGCGAGTTTTTATTATGATTTTGAGGATGGAAAGAAATTAATTGATGTAGGTGCAGGTGCTGGGTTTCCAAGTATTCCCCTGAAAATAATCTATCCAGAAGTACATGTTAGTATTGTTGATTCACTCAAAAAGCGGATTGGGTTTTTAGAGCATTTAGCAAATGAACTCGGGTTAGAAAAGGTTTCATTTTACCATGATCGAGCAGAAACGTTTGGTCAAAACCCGCAGCATCGAGAACAATATGATATAGCGACTGCACGTGCAGTTGCTAGGCTTTCCGTACTTTCTGAGCTATGTTTGCCTTTAGTAAAAGAAAAAGGTGACTTTATTGCATTAAAGGGTGCAGGGGCATCTGAAGAATTAAAAGATGCTGAAAAAGCAATAAAAGTACTAGGTGGGAAAGTGAAAGCAGATGACTCATTCTTATTACCAATTGAAGAGAGTGAGCGCCACATTATTCAATTGTCAAAAGTGAAACCAACTCCCAAGAAATACCCAAGAAAGCCAGGGACACCAAATAAAATGCCTTTATAAGCTATGTTCCACGTGGAACATAGCCCTAAGGCTATTCTTAAGGCAGTGATAATTTGGATAATGAGACTTTGTTAGAAGTCTAGTAAAATAGTATAATGTTATTAGTTTAATGGGGTTACCTATTTTTTGAACAGAACGTTCACTTGACGCTGTATGGTGTGCAGGCTATAAATGAAGTATGGCTAAAAGAAGGACTAAAGCACGTGAATGTCGAATTAAATCTAAGACGGTTACTATCAGAAGGTGGTGTCAGGCGATGAGGCAACCGTTTTCACGCCTTTTTGGCTTTAGTGACAAGCAGGCAGAGGTTGAAGTTAGTGGAAACGAAGAAGCAAATGAAGGAAGCAGCAATGAAGAGGTTAGGGAAATAATTGTTTCAGATATAGTACCAAATCGTTTTCAGCCGCGAACAGTATTTGATGAAGAACGAATTGCTGAACTGGCTCAAACGATCCGAACACATGGTGTTATTCAACCGATTGTGGTACGGGAGAGGGACGGTAAGTTTGAAATCATTGCAGGCGAACGTAGATGGCGAGCGGTAACAAAGCTCGGATGGGAGAAGATCCCTGCACTCGTTAAAGAGTTCAATGATTCTCAAACTGCATCTGTTGCATTAATTGAGAACCTTCAAAGAGAAGGATTAACAGCAATTGAAGAGGCGATTGCTTATGCAAAACTAATAGACTTGCATGGCTTAACACAAGAGAGCTTAGCTCAGCGTCTCGGAAAAGGTCAGTCAACGGTTGCTAATAAATTGCGCTTGTTGAATTTACCAGAAGCTGTCCAAAATGCAATACTGGAACGCCAGATTTCTGAACGGCATGCACGTGCATTGCTATCATTAAAAAACGAAGAACTACAAGTGAAATTGTTAGAAGAAATTTTAGAAAAACAATTGAATGTAAAGCAGACAGAAGAAAGAGTAAAGGTTCTTCTAGAAGGGCAGCCCAATCAGAAAAAGAAACCGACACGCAAATCGTACTCAAAAGATATGCGTATTGCAATGAATACCATTCGTCAGTCAGTTGATATGGTAGTGAAGAGTGGGTTACATGTAGATACAGATGAAGAAGAGCATGATGAATTTTATCAATTTACAATACGAATTCCTAAAAAATAATAATCTATCATTCTATTTGCAATGATATATTCGTCGCGTACCTTATATGAGAAAACATGAGTTAAATTTTTGTGTGTGCAAAGCAAGTTTTCAGCATGAAACATCATTCATTAAAAGCATGCGACGGCTTAGCTCATTGCTTCTGAGGATCTATCAAAAGGTTTTGAGGATCTACCAAAGGTCAAGAAATGATCTTTTGGTAGATCCTCTTTGTTTTTTCGATATTTTTATAAAAAAGATTGCGACAAATTGTGTTAAAATAAAAGAGTTCGAGTCATGGATGGAAAGTAGGTGACAGCGTGGCCAAAATCATTGCTGTAGCAAATCAAAAAGGTGGCGTCGGCAAAACGACGACGGCTGTCAATTTAAGTGCTTGTTTAGCGCATATTGGTAAAAGAGTTTTGCTTGTTGACATTGATCCACAAGGGAATGCAACAAGTGGAGTAGGTGTTGAAAAAGGTGATGTCGATGAGTGTGTCTATGATATTCTTGTCGAAGATGTTGAAGCGGTTGATGTAATCAAATCAACATCTGTGGAACGCTTAGATGTTTTACCTTCTACCATTCAATTATCAGGTGCAGAGATTGAACTTGTTCCAACGATTTCACGAGAGGTTCGTTTGAAGCGAGCTATGTCAACAGTTGCAGAAAACTATGATTTTATTTTTATTGATTGTCCACCTTCTTTAGGGTTATTGACAATTAATGCTTTAACAGCGTCAGATTCAGTTTTAATCCCTGTTCAGTGTGAATACTACGCACTAGAAGGATTGAGTCAATTATTAAATACAGTTCGTCTTGTTCAGAAACATCTAAATACAGATCTTGAAATTGAAGGGGTCCTATTAACGATGTTAGATGCTCGAACGAACCTTGGAATACAAGTTATTGAGGAAGTGAAAAAGTATTTTCGTGAAAAGGTGTTTGATACGATTATCCCTAGAAATGTTCGCTTAGGTGAAGCACCAAGTCATGGACAACCAATTATAACGTATGATGCTAAATCACGAGGTGCAGAGGTGTATGTAGATCTAGCAAAGGAAGTGGTGGCGAGTGGCGAAAGGGTTAGGTAAAGGGTTACAAGCGTTTTTTCCTGAACCGAACGAGGAGATCCAAGATAAAGTTGAACAAATTGCAGTGTCGCAATTACGTCCGAATCCTTATCAACCTCGGAAAACTTTCACAGAACAGGCAATAGTAGAGCTTTCAGAATCTATTGCTGAGCATGGTATTTTGCAGCCGATTATTGCGAGAAAAAGTATAAAAGGCTATGAAATTGTCGTTGGTGAAAGACGCTTTCGTGCAGCACAGAAAGCTGGCTTAAAGGAAGTTCCTGTTGTCATTAAAGAATTAGATGAGCAAAAGATGATGGAGCTAGCTCTTATTGAAAATCTTCAACGTGAGGATTTAAATCCTATTGAGGAAGCAACTGCCTATGAGAAGTTAATGGAGCATTTATCGATGACTCAAGAGCAGCTTGCAACTCGCTTAGGGAAGAGTCGACCTCATATTGCTAATCACCTGCGTTTGTTGAATCTTCCTAAATTAGTTCAAGAGTTTATTTCAGATGGCAAACTTTCAATGGGGCATGGACGAGCTTTATTGGGCTTAAAAGATAAGCAAAAGTTGTCAGCCCTTCTTGAGAAAATTTTGCAAGATAAGTTAAGTGTCCGTGAAGTTGAAGAGTTAGTCAATCAAATCAATGAGAGAGTTCCACGTGAAACAAGTCGTAAAAAAGTGACGCTTACTCCTTTTCTAAAAGAGAGACAAGATGTACTTAGGACCCGTTTGGGAACATCGGTTGCTATTAAACCAGGTAAGAAAAAAGGAAAAATAGAAATTGATTATTTTTCAGAAGAAGATTTGGAACGGATTGTTCAATTGTTAGATTCTGAGAACCGTTCATAACAAGGGAACTTAGATTCAGTCCTACATGAATACAAGAAAGTGGAAACTTGGTGCTTCTTGTATTATCGTAGAAGAAGGTGACTTATTTGGTCGCCTTCTTTTTGTATGATTAAATGGCAAAGTGTGTTACTGTGAGTGCACTCACTTGATTAATGGAGGAAAGGACAAAAGCAAATGATATATTTTGATCATGCCGCATCATCATACCCAAAGCCAGAACAAGTGGCTATAGCCATGCATGAAGCTGTTGCTAGCTATAGCGCAAATCCCGGTCGTGGTGGGCATAAGCTCGCTGAACAAGCGAGAGGAGTTATTGAACAAGCGAGAAAGAAAATAGCGACGATGTTTAATGCGCCGAATAAAAAGCATGTTTGGTTTTATCAAAATGCAACGATGGCTCTTAATCAGGCAATACTTGGTTTCCCCTTCCAAGAAGGAGACCATGTTGTAGCAACGATGTTTGAACATAATTCCATTATAAGGCCACTTGAAAAGCTCGCATCAGAAAAAGGGATTACTATTACATATGTTGAGCCAAATGAAGATGGAGTCATTGCTGTTGAAGAGTTTATAAAGGCTTGCACTGGGAAGACGCGTATGTTTGCTATTTCTCATGCATCCAATGTAACTGGTGCTGTTGTTTCAATAAGTGAGGTGTCAAAGATTGCGAAAGAGCGAGAGATTGTCGTTTTGCTAGACGCTTCTCAAACAGCTGGAACAATTCCTATTGATATAGAGGAAGAAGGGATTGATTTACTAGCTTTTGCTGGACATAAATCTTTATTAGGACCACAAGGGACTGGAGTTTTAATATCAAAAGATGATTATAATCTATCTCCATTAGTGGTAGGAGGGACAGGAAGTCAATCTGAGCTTCTTCATCAACCACATAGTTGGCCTAATCGGTACGAGGCTGGTACATTAAATACACCAGGTATTGCAGGTCTATCAGCCGGAATCGATGCAGTCGTTGAGATGGGAATAGAGGATATATGGAAACATGAAAAAGAGCTTATGGATCATTTCTTAAAAGGACTTGCGGTCATTTCAGGAGTAAGTAGTTATGGACCATCTGATTTGTCAAAGAGGGTTGCGGTCATTCCTTTTGAAATAGATGGGGTTGAAAGCCATGAAGCTGCGATGATCTTAGATGAGCATTATCAAATTGCTGTTCGAGCAGGAATGCACTGCGCGCCAAAAACTCACCAAGCATTACAGACTAGTGAGAAAGGACTTATTCGCGTAAGTTTTGGTCCGTATAATACGATAAAAGAAGTGGATACACTTTTGGAGGCAATAGAAGAGATTAGAATGGCATTTTTGTAAACGAGGAGAAGAGAGAATGGTTTTAACGGGAACGCTTGTCAATGGCCTTGCCATTGTGGTAGCTGCAGTTGTAGGTTTATTAGTTCGAAACATACCAGAAAAAATGAAAACAACGACGATGCAAGGGATTGCTCTTGCTGTTGTCGTTTTAGGAATTGGAATGGCTCTTAAAAGCGAACAGTTTCTCATTGTCATTGGTAGTCTTGTTATTGGTGGAGTTATTGGAGAGAAAATAGATATAGAGGAATGTTTAAATCGAGTAGGTGCTTGGATTGAGACGAAAGTAGGGGCGAAAGAAGATGGAGCAGTTGCAAAAGCTTTTGTCACAGCTACATTAATTTACGTTGTTGGTGCGATGGCGATTCTCGGTGCATTAGATAGCGGCTTACGTGGTGATCATTCTGTTCTTTATACGAAGTCGCTGCTTGATGGGTTCTCAGCCCTTATTTTCACTTCAACGTTAGGAATAGGCGTGATCTTCTCAGCTATTCCAGTCGTGCTTTATCAAGGTGGAATTGCGCTACTTGCAACACAAATCAACCAATTTGTACCGACTGTGCTAATGGATAACTTCATTGTTGAAATGACAGCAACTGGAGGAGTTATGATTATTGCAATTGGTTTAAATATATTAGGAATTTTGCAAATAAGGGTAGCCAATTTACTACCTAGCATTGTAGTTGTAGCAATGCTTGTTACCGCTATGCATTACATTGGTTAATTGCCTAATAGTTAAATGAAACGCCACTGTAGATGAATTCTACAGTGGCGTTTCATTTTTGGAGCGCAATAAGATTTGTGGCTTTAAACGTAATGATTGCAAGAGAGATGTAGAAGCAATTTGTTCAGGAAGACGTTGGTCGGTTGCTACGATTGTCTCTGCCATTGTCTCTGCCATTTGCATCACGGTGTGTAACCTTGTGTTTTGTAAAACAAAATACTCCATCATCCCCCCAATGTTGACAATACCTGTCATATGAATATCACCAATAGAAGGGAGTTTCTTTTGAACAGCAGCACCTGGTTGTACAGGGCCGTCTGCTAATGAGATTTTTCCAACACTATTCATCCTACCAAGACAAGCATCAATGGCTAAAATAAAAGGTCTGGAATGGTTTTCTTTTATTTCTGCTAAACGATTTTCTAGATTTACAGCATGTACTGGATTTTCTAATGTTCCATAAACATGGAATCTCCTCAAGTGAGCAGTTTCTAATTTTGTTCCAATTAACGGACCTAGTGAATCACCAGTAGAACGATCAGTACCGATACAAACAACGACGAGGTCACGCTTACTATGAATTTCCGTCATATTAAAAAGTTGATCAGATAATTGCTTAACCGCTGTTGCATCTTCCATATGAACACGGATGGGAGAACTTTTTTTTCCAAACAGACGATGGTTTGTACTCATAACCTCGCCTCCTTTGCCATAGTAGTAACAGTATACGGAACTTTTTTCCTTTCTATACATAAACAGTTCACATTATCTTCATTGATGTGTTTATGATCAAACACTTTTATATAGCACTTAGTAGAGGGCGAGGAGAGGATTTCAGATGTGGGGAAATGGGCTAAAGTGGATGTTTTTAATAATAGGTACAATGATTGGAGCTGGATATGCTTCAGGAAGAGAACTATGGGAATTTTTTGGTGCTGAAAGTGGACTAGCAATTATTCTTTTTGCCGTTCTTTTTATTATTTCAGTGAAAGTGATCTTAAATATTAGCTATGAAAATAAGTCAAAACATTATTTACCTGTGCTGCATGTATTGATGGGAAAACGTCTCTCTCAGATGTATGACGTTATGATTATCATTTATTTATTTTCTACAACGGTTATCATGCTCGCTGGAGGTGGGGCGACGTTAGAAGTTATTCATATCCCTTACTGGCTAGGTACTCTCATCATAGGAGGAATGGTGGTCATACTTTTCCTGTGGGATACGAAGGGAATGACATCGATGAATGCTTTCATCATTCCTATTCTCATCGTTTTTTTAATTGCTATTTTACTAGCGTTTCAATCTTTAAAAGGATTTCCTATTGAATTTAAAGTAGACGCACAGCATAATTGGCCGTCTGCTTTAACGTTTACAGCACTAAATATTTTGCCTCTAATTGCTGTTCTAGGTGCGATAGGTCACGAAATAAAGCATAAGGGAGAGATGTGGATTGCCTCATTAGGGAGCGGGATTATCTTAGGTTCAATTTCATTTTTGTATAACGAGTCATTGCTTCAAGTAGCTAGTGATATTATGTTGTATGAAATCCCGCTATTCGCAATTTTGAAACATTATCCCTATTTTATGATGTTAATTATGTCAGCTTTATTATGGCTTGCTATTTATACAACAGCAGCAGCTGGTATATTTGGATTACTATCAAGGATGAGAGCCTGGGTAAAAGGGCCAGCTTGGTTAATTGCTCTTTTGTTAATTGCAATTATGGCACCACTGACGACATTTGGTTTTTCAACTCTTATTTCTGTTCTTTACCCACTCTACGGCGTGTTAAACTTATTTGTTTTGGCTTCCATTTTGTTGTATCCGATCATGAACCATAAGGCGCTGCAGTCAAAGTAGGGAAGCGGGAAGGAGAGTCTAGTTGAATCATAAGGGTTCGGTTGAGAGGAAGAAGAATTAAATTCGCAATTTAGTTTTCTATTATTAACAGGAGAAACGCAATGGAGTTGTCCCATTGCGTTTTTATAATATTATCGACTTTTTTAACTCAAGCTACCCTTTTAGTAGAAAAAGATAAATAAATATGAGCAAATCAACTTTTTTGAGAATGAATCCATTAAATTTGAATTCTATTTTAATAGCGGAATGAGTGCTGCTAGAGGATTCGCTTTGCTGTTTTGAGCGATCCTTATTCCGTTATTCCCCTGTTTCGACCTATATTTCAAGTGATTTTATGACTTTAAAGGAACCAGGATCCACTTCGCCTCTTTAGAATTGCTTTTCTCTCTTTTAGCGGAATCAGGATCAGTTAATATATTGCACTTTAAATGTCTAACGAAAAAGATATAGGATTCTCGACTCAGGAAGCCTTTTTCGTGTATAATAACAACCAATAAAAGGCTGTTTGAAAAAGGAGGCATCCTGTATGGTTAATAAAGAGTTTGCTCTCCATGATGTTGTAGAGATGAAAAAGCAGCATCCTTGTGGGGAAAATCGTTGGAAGATCATTCGGATGGGGATGGATGTCCGTATTAAGTGCCTCGGTTGTGAGCATAGTGTCATGCTTCCTCGAAAGGATTTTGCTAAGAAACTAAAAAAAGTAATAGAGCAAGGGTCTTAAAGAGCAAGGCGATAAATAGGTCACGTCCCTATATTGCCTTGTCTTTTTATTGTGTAATCACTATAATTGGTATGGTTAAGAAGGTTTTTTATTTTTTTTATTCACACAAAGTTTTGCTCTTATTGCTGTTATTTACGTTCATATAATAGAAGAAGGAAGTGAGTATTTTGGCTTTAACAACTGGAATCGTCGGTTTGCCAAATGTGGGAAAGTCGACTTTGTTTAATGCAATTACACAAGCTGGAGCTGAATCAGCAAATTACCCTTTCTGTACGATTGATCCGAATGTGGGAATCGTAGAGGTACCTGACCACCGCCTGCAAAAGCTAACAGAACTTGTAGAACCGAAAAAAACAATCCCTACTGCATTTGAATTTACAGATATTGCTGGAATTGTGGAAGGGGCAAGTAAAGGGGAAGGGTTAGGAAATAAGTTTCTTTCGCACATTCGCCAAGTTGATGCAATTTCACATGTTGTTCGTTGTTTTGCCGACGATAACATTACTCACGTTTCTGGAGGAGTTAATCCGATTCGTGACATTGAAGTGATTAACCTTGAACTAATTTTGGCTGATTTCGAATCGATTGAAAAGCGTATTACACGTGTAGCTAAATTAGCAAAGACAAAAGATAAAGAAGCGGTCGCTGAGTTAGAAGTACTAGAACTTCTTCGCAATGCATTTGAAGAAGAAAAACCAGCGCGCAGCATTGAATTTACAGATGAGCAACAAAAAATTGTAAAACAACTTCACCTTCTTACAAGTAAGCCGGTTCTTTATGTAGCCAATGTAAGTGAAGAAGACTTGCTTTCACCAGAAGATAATGATTATGTAAAACAAGTAAAAGAGTTTGCTTCAGCGGAAGGCAGTCAAGTTATTCTTGTTTGTGCCAAAATTGAATCGGAAATTGCCGAGCTGGAAGGCGAAGAAAAGGAAATGTTCCTTGAAGAATTAGGAATCAAAGAATCAGGGCTTGATCAATTGATCCGTGCAGCTTATGACTTACTTGGGTTACAAACATATTTCACAGCAGGTGTCCAAGAAGTACGAGCATGGACTTTCAGAAAAGGAACAAAAGCTCCTCAAGCAGCAGGAATTATCCATACTGACTTCGAACGCGGCTTTATTCGCGCAGAGGTAGTATCCTATGATGATTTAGTCGACGCTGGAACAATGGCTGTCGCTAAAGAAAGAGGAAAAGTACGACTAGAAGGAAAAGAATACGTCGTCCAAGACGGAGATGTAGTCCACTTTAGATTTAATGTATAAGAGCAACAAGAAAAAGGCCGGTTTTTGGCCTTTTTCTTGTTGCTCAAAGCAATGAGCGAAGCCGCCGTAAAGGTTTTAAGCTTTTTGAGTGCCCTTCTCAAAAAGCGCACGGCGAGAGAAGCCATTGCCCAACATTGAGTAAGCCAGGGAAGATTTAAAAAGGCCGGTTTTTGGCCTTTTTCTTGTTGCTCAAAGCAATGAGCGAAGCCGCCGTAAAGGTTTTAAGCTTTTTG
>NZ_JAWRVK010000052.1:0-26578 GCF_036663575.1 Halalkalibacter flavus | reverse complement strand
ATGGACATCGAAGTATAAGGCTAAAAGCGTATACCGTCTAAAGACGGTGGAGTTAGACCACGCGTTTGGAAATTAAACATGACACCCTTTACTCTAAAATGTAATTAGTCTAGCCATAAAAAAAGCGTTATGATCGTGAATGTATCACCGATCATAACGCTTTTTTTTTCAACAACTCTTACGCTGTTTCTACCTTATCTTTTTCACCTTCGCTTTGATCAACAAAAACAGCACATGCTGCGTCTCCAGTAATGTTAACTGCTGTACGAAGCATATCAAGGATTCGATCAACGGCTAACACGAGCGCAATTCCTTCAACTGGTAATCCGACAGATTGTAAAACCATGGCAAGCATGATCATCCCAACTCCCGGGACTCCCGCCGTTCCGATACTAGCAAGGGTGGCCGTTAACACAACCGTTACTAACGCACCTACTGATAATGGTTCCGCAAATACTTGCGCAATAAACACCGTCGCAACAGCTTGCATGATCGCCGTACCATCCATGTTAATCGTTGCTCCAAGCGGCTGTACAAAACCAGATACGGGCTTCGACACACCTAGTTTTTCCTGAGCGGTTTTCATGGATAACGGAAGTGTTGCATTACTACTTGACGTACTAAACGCCACTGTCATAGCCGGTGCAAAGTTTTTAAAGAAATGTAGTGGATTCATTTTTCCTAACGCATAAACGACACCCGAATACACAACCGTTACATGAAGAATCAACGCTAACACGACACAAAGCATGTACATTGCCATCGAAGATAATGCATCCAACCCTAGTTTACCGATGGCTGATGCAATTAGACCAAAGGCTCCATATGGCGCAAGTTTCATCGCGATCGTAACAAGGAACATCATAATCTCATTACCTTGCTCCATCAATTTGTACATCCCACTTGTTTTTTCACCAAGATGTGCAAGAGCAAAACCGACAAAAATAGCAAAGAAAATGATTTGTAGCATTTGACCTGTTGCTAATGCATCAATTGGATTTGTTGGTATGATGTTCAATAACGTCTCCATGACCGGAGGCGGTTCTGTTGCTTCAAAATTGGCCTCTTCAGTCCCCATTAACCCCTCTTGTCCTGGCTGAATGGCTAACGCTACTCCAAAAGCAATACATAGTGCAACAACAGTAGAAAGTAAATAAAACCCTACTGTCTTGATCCCGATACGCCCAAGTTTTTTCGTATCACCCATTCCAGCTGTCCCAAGGACAATCGAAAAGAAGACAAGTGGCACCACCAACATTGTAATAAGCTTTAAGAAAATTTGCCCTAACGGTGTTAATACATAAGTGTCTAAAGGCACAAAAGCTCCAGGAGCAAATAAATTAAATCCAAGCCCTACAGCTACCCCTAGGATAAGTGCAATAATTATCTTTTTTGTTAATCCCATTTCTCTACTCCTCTCTTTTATGATGTAGTAATTCTTATTCGATGCTACCAGTTTTTTTCGACAAATACTATGATTCCATTTTATTTACGTCTCGTCAACTATATTTGTAATATAATCTTACGTAATCTCTTTCCTGTCTACCTTCGCTCATATGATGTCGGAACCCTTTAACTTTCTATCGAAACACGCTAGGCAATTCCGCCACACTTTCTAGGCTTGAAATAATGAGTATTTATTATAAATAAGAAGCTAAAAATGAAAAGGTGCTTTATCAAATTTAGCACTAACTACTTTAAGACATACTTCACTTTTCCGATAAGGAGAACCCAAATGGAAAATAGCCCAAGTTGCAACAATAAATATTTACACTTTTTTATAAGAGCATTAGTCATCGCCAATTGCGCATCCATTTTACTAGGCCTCATTTACATCATAACAAAAGCTTCACATGGATTGTGGAATATATACGGAGTACTCCTGCTCATTACACTATTAGGAAACGTAACCGCCACGCTGTTTCAAACTAAATACAGAAGCTTAGATTATATTTATTTGCTTCTTACTATCATTTCAATGATGCTTCTACCTGTTCTGAACAGAAGTGCGTCTGAAGATGTTTTGAACACAACATCACGTAGTGTTATTTCAATAACTTTGCTTTTATCTCTCCTCGTTCTTGGAGGTGTTATAGCAGTGTTGAAATTACGACCCATCAAAAAGACAGACGAAGCTTCATCACATGAAATAAACCATACACTGAGGATTACCATTCAAATTTTACTAAGCGCTTCTTTAGTACTAGGAATTTATTTAGCGTATCAATTAATTACAGGACGAAGCGCTGATAAAATTGAAATGGTACTTCCGACAACCTCTTTATTTTTGAGTATCATTTTTTTCACTATTTCAATGCTCATATTAAAACTGTTGCACAAAAAAACAAAAGCATTCGTGAAAGCCACAGTTATCATCCTTGGGCTTTCATTAACTGTTATTTTTAGCTTACCTTTAGTATTAACACTAGCGACAATCCAAGATGTTGAATCTAACTATATGAAAGCATTTGGAGTCAAATCAGCCGACATCATTCCACCAGAGAAAAAGCAGTACTTCACAGATACTCCTTTTGTACTTCCTGATTATTTCTTTGGCGCAGCATCAGGGGATCATCGAGTAAAACAAGACATTCTCTATTTTGAAGGAACAACTGGCATTGACAAAGGAATTCGGCTTCACTTTGATGCATATATGCCACCTAAAAATGATGAGGAACTCCCTGGGAACCATTTAGTATTAATTAGAATTCATGGTGGAGCTTGGACGGCAGGTGATAAAGGTCACTTAAACAGAGCGCAAATAAATAAACATTTTGCCAGCCTCGGTTATGTCGTATTTGATGTGCAGCATGGGCTCAGTAACGAAGAACGGCTCTTTCGATTTCTCGAAGTGCCCGCAAATAAAGTTGCCGGCTTTTCCGTTGATGACATGGTTCGTCACATTGGCCACTTTACTGACTATTTAGCAGAACATCATGACGAATATGGGGCAAATTTAGACTCAGTGTTTATCTCCGGAAGATCCTCAGGGGGGCAAATAGCGAATGCTGTTGGGCTAGGATCAAAAAATAGACAACACAACGTCTTAAATCCACACCTTACAATAAAAGGAATTATATCTGTTTATCCAGCCAACGGTTTATCAAAAAAAGCTGGTATAGAAGGAACAAGGGAAATAATAGACCCAAGCCTTTTAGTGACAGAAGATAGCCCGCCAGCTTTAATCTACCAGGGAACTCACGATGGTTTCGTCGATCAATCTGTATCAAAAAAATTCAACCAAACCTATTCCGAAAAATCGAAATCTGCTTTAATATTGCTTCCACTAGCTGGTCATGCGAGCAATACATATTTCTCAGGCTACTACAACCAAGTATTTATGTATTATATGGAACGGTTTATGTATCAACATCAATAACTCCCAAAGAGATGTCTTTGGGAGGTCACATAACTTGCATATTGTTGAAGTACTTATCCAATGATCGTCTCCTACTATACTAATGTTTTACAAAAAACAAATAGGGTATATGATTATTACATATACGAAAGGAGTTGGTCATAATGCACCATCAAAAAAGTGACCGAATCTAGTATGGTCATTTACCTCCCTACATGACTTTCGACACTCAAACTAAGAGTCCTACTCTGACAAACTAGTTAAGCAACCGAAGAAGGATTACTCGTAAAAATGATACAGAAGGGATGGTTGAAAATAATGGCTACCGTTACAGCCGGCTTTCAAATTTTACCAAATGGAAAAGATATGCATACTGCTGGAATAATCCCCGAAGTACTTAATTTAGTGAAAGAATCAGGACTTGAATTTCATATTGGTCCAATGGAAACCGTTATTGAAGGAGAGTTAGACGAAGTATTTGAAGTAATTAAGGAAGCACAATTCATAGGAGGGGCATCTGAATGCATCACGAATATAAAGGTTCATTATAAACCAAGCGGTGTCGCAATAGAGGATAAAATGTATTAGAGATAACTTATTCAAACTAGTAATAAGCATAACCAAGTAATAAGAGCACATTTGCATACAACAACGCTCGGGAATAATGAACTTTAATCCCGAGCGTACATACTTTTTTATGTCGCGAAACCATTATCGATAGCTCTGCCCGTTATCTCCTCCCCTATCCAACGTGAGGATCCACACTGAAAGCCATCATTAAATAAAAAACATCATAACAGTTCCAATGATTGTTAGAGCAATGAAATGATATCCTACTGCGATCAAATAAATCGATGTAGGTTTTTTACTATTTGTCCCTAATCCAAAGATAAAGTCTTTAGCATAAGCAAGAGCTACTATGATCCCTACTGCACCACCAAGTAATGCTCCATCTACTAAGGTTTGAGCTTGTGATAATTGTAGAACGCCATACAATACAATAGAGGTGAATAACGTCACCAAAGTTAGCATCCCATAATTGGGTTGTTCGGGCTTAATATTTAATAGATCTACCCATCGATTTCCTAACACTGAATAATAGATCATTCCACTTACCATGTATATTATGACTCCAGTTAAGACTGCTAATATCACATAGATCCCTACTTTCACTTTTTTATGAATCACAGGTCAGAGGTAATTTTGTCATCACTTTTGGTAATACTCTTATCCCTTTCCTATTACTTGAAATATAATATCACAAATGATGACCTTTTTGCTGATTACTTACTCAAATGCACTAAATGAAAAAAGACCAAATCCTGAGATTTGATCATAAAACGTCTTATTCCGCTATTCTCCAACAGCTAAGATGTTATTCATGACGTTCCCTCTTTATCCATTCCTAAATAAATTAAAACAGCCTCCCGCAAAAATTGCGTTCCACCTTTAACAACCTTATCATAATAAGCAGTAAATCGCTCATCTGCCACATACATTTCAACAAGACCAGCATGTGCTTCTTTGGAATAGCTAGGCCATGAAAACAAAAGCCACTCTTTGTGCTTTGCAGCTAGCTCCTGTGCAATATCGGATGCGGGTTCTTGTGTTTCATATGCTTTTTTAAGCAACGCTAAAATTTCAGTTCCTAAGTTCGTCATAGCCTCGTAGTCTTCTTGAGACATGCCTCTTAGTTTTGCATTGCTATTATTTACAGTATCTTCTCCATACTTTTTACGAATTTCTTTCCCATACTTGTGTTCGTTTTCCTCAATCATCTTCTCTTTCAGGCCTTCAAATTTCTCTTTGTCCTGCATCGTCTTTCCTCCTTGTTTACTTACGATGGTCTTCTCTACCGTCGCCATTAATGTGTCAAGACGGGCACGCTTCTTTTCTAAATGGCTGTAATGGTCTTTTAACGCGGCGATTTGATTAAAGGTTGGCTGATTAATTATGTTAATAATCTCATCTAGACTTACTTCTATTTCGCGATAAAACAAAATCTGCTGCAGCCGGTCTACCTCTTTTTGCCCGTAAATTCGATAACCAGAAGAATTGATTCTTGCCGGCTTCAGTAGTCCAATTTGATCATAGTAGCGAAGTGTACGGCTACTAACTCCTGAGAGCTGTG
This sequence comes from Halalkalibacter flavus, assembly GCF_036663575.1. Lineage (NCBI taxonomy): Bacteria > Bacillati > Bacillota > Bacilli > Caryophanales > Bacillaceae > Halalkalibacter > Halalkalibacter flavus. The sequence goes on along the minus strand of NZ_JAWRVK010000052.1, from coordinate 21,089 downwards.
CCAATTTCTTAACTGTATATTCCATGTCTTACCCTCCTGACAATTTTCATCATAAACCTTTACGTTACGTAAAGGTCAAGAGAGAAAATATGCTTTTATTCAAAAACGGGCTATCCCAAAGGTCTGAATTTGACCATTTGGGATAGCCCCGAAGCATTGAGGGAGTCGTTACTCCTCTCAAAGGGCGTAGATTGTCACCTCTGTTACCGGCTTTTGATTCCCCCAATTGCTTATTATGAATTTTTACCTTACTGCTGCACACCATAGCTGTTCCAATTTCTGAATTCGGTTATTATTTTTACGAAGGAACTTTCCTGATGCCCTTAAAATAAAATCCTAGTTTGTTTCCTTTTCCCTCATCCAATTAATCGTCGCCTCTATGCCTTCTCTATACGGAGTCCGAGGCAATGCGTTTATTTCCTTTTCATATTTCTCACCACTAAGAATGACTGGCTGTTCAGTTAAATACATCATCTCCACCATTTCCCTCATAAAAGGTGAAAAAATACCGATAATACGAATCATATTAGTTGATACTGCCCTGACTGCTTTTTTGTACCCTGTGATGTCTCTTATAATGGTCATCAACTCTTCTCCCGTAATCGGATGTGTTGATGGAACGTTCCAATTTTGATCGTATGTTTCTTCTCGAAGTGACAATTCAACCATCGCTTTTGCTCCATCCAGGTTGTAGAGATATTCTCTGCCTACGGTTGTGCTCCCAACAAAGTTTGCTTTGTTATTTTTTACGACGTTCTTAAGCGTTTCGTGGAGAATGGTATTTCCACAATTGGGTCCATATAAATCAGGCATATGAACAATTAACGTCGGCACATCACTTTTCTTCAATCGATTTTCCATCTCTAACCTTATTTTCCCTTTTTTCGTATGCGGCTCCTTCTTCGTCTGCTCGGTCACCATTTCCTTGCTTTGTCTTCCATAAGCGTAGACGTTATCCACCAATGCAACCTTTGCCTTTTGAGCTCTCGCCACGTCTAACATAATATCAATACACGGAAGATGAGTTTCATCCCAATCTGAGTATGGGAAGCTCACGGAATGAAACATTACATCGACACCATTAGCTGCTCTCGTTAATTCACTTTGTTTTAATGCATCCCCAGGAAAAATGGTAACATTGGATAGGTTCTTATAAAGAGATTCGAGCTTTTCTTTTCCTCTTGAAAAGGCCACTACTTCAATCCCTCTCGAGAGTAACTCATGAACTAACGCATACCCCATTCCACCTGATGCCCCTACAACTAAAGCTTTTTTCATTCCCGCCTAACCTCCTCTTAATTAACCATCGGTCAATAACAGTAAAAATATATGCTCTAACATCAAGAAGGTTGACTTAGAGCTTTAGCAATAAATATTACGTGTAAGTGAGCAACGTCTTTTGCTTCTTCAAAATTAGCTGCATTTCCACGATAATGAGACACAAAACCATGTAACGAAATAAATGAAGAATAAATTTCACTAATCTTTAATTGATTATCTGATAAAGATTGAACTGACTGGGCGAATTTTTGATAACAAAGATTTGCAGCTTCTTGCGATAATCCATCTACCTCGTTATTTCTCATCATAAACATCAGTTCATACTGACTTTGATTATTTAATCCAAACTCAATAAATCGGAGAAAAATATTTTGAAGCTTAACCTGAGGATCACCAGGACTATGAACAATTTCTTCCATTAGCTTATTCAAGTTCTGAAAATATTCTTTTATTACCGCATAAAATAGTTCTGCTTTGTTTTGAAAATGATAATAAAGTGCACCATGACTACAACCAAGTTGTCTAGCGAGGCTACGCATGGATACTTGATGAAAATCCTTCTCAGCAAATTGAGTTCGTGCTTCATTTATGATCATTTCTTTCGTAAGTTCCTGAGAAGTTGGTTTGCGGGGTGACATAATCTCCTCCTTAGTTTAATTAACCACCGGTTAATAAGATTATAATGTAAAGATATGGATATTTCAAGCGGAAATTGTGGAATTGATGTCTCAAAATTTTGTTCATATAAAATCTTACTGTCCAAATTGATGGTTATTCTGTCGGAAGTGACGGATTTGCTGTCCAAACGAAAATAAATGTCGCTTTATAGAATGAGCGACTATAAAAGGGGATGTCTTAAAAGGTCAAAAACAGACCTTTTGAGACACCCCCTCAATTTTGCTTCTCCTTCACATCATAACAACGAAAGAACGCCTTCCGTTTATACTGCTTTATCTACTTTCAAGTTAGAGTCGCTTCCTTTTTTTACTCTTTGAATCACAATCGCTATCAAAGCTAGAATAATCGCAACTAAATCCATATAGATGTTTGCATTGATCAATGTTAATGATGCAGCCAACAATAAGATACGAACAACCCAGTTGGCACTAGCCCCGGCAAACCAACCTTGAACCATGGCAGCTAAGAAGTAAATTCCAAATGATGCTGTAATGACAGCAATAGCGATACTCCCAACTGAACCAATCATCATAATTTCAGGGCTATAGATGAACATGAATGGGACGATAAATGCAGCAATCCCTAATTTAAACGCGGTCACACCGGTTTTAAATGGATCTGTTCCTGCTACTCCGGCTGCAGCATACGCCGCTAGAGCAACTGGTGGTGTAATCGCTGACATTACAGCATAGTAAAACACAAACATATGAGCTGATAAAGGCTCTAGCCCCATTTGGATAAGACCTGGTGCTACAACCGAAGCCGCAACTGCATACGCCGCTGTTGTCGGCATCCCCATTCCTAAGATAATGGAGATTAACATAGCAAAGAATAGAGCTAGAAGCATGTTGTTATCAGCAATACCTAGCAGCATCGAACTAAAACGTTGCCCTACTCCTGTCAATGCAATAACTCCTACAATAATACCCGCACATGCACAAACTGCTAGTAACTGAATCGTGTTTTTCATACCCAGTTCTAGCGCCTGTAATACCTTTTTCAAGCCCATTCTAGTCGTTGGGTGTATCCAGCTAACGATTAAACAAGCAAGAATCGCTACTGTACCAGATCGAATTACAGAGAATCCCATTAATAGTGCGCCAATTAAAAGGATAATAGGTATAAACAAATACGCTTGCTTCATAATCCCCTTTAAAGGTGGCAACTCACTCCGCTTCAATCCTCTCATGTTATTTTTAATAGCTTGAAAATCAACCATAAAATATACTGATAAGAAGTAAAGGAGTGCTGGGATCGTGGCAGCAATTATAATCTCTGAATATTTGATTCCTGTAACCTCAGCCATGATAAAGGCACCGGCTCCCATAATCGGGATCATAATTTGACCACCAGCAGACGCAGTTGCTTCCGTCGCTGCTGCAAACTGTCCTTTGTACCCAACACGTCTCATTAACGGAATCGTCAAGGAACCCGTTGCAACGGCATTACCAGCAGACGTTCCGTTCATCATCCCCATCAGCCCACTTGAGATAACTGATACTTTCGCAGGTCCTCCTCGCATCCCACCAGCTAATGAGAATGCAAAATCGATGAAGTAACGACCAACACCTGACATTTGTAAAAACGCCCCGAAGACAATAAAGAGTAAAATATATTTTGATGATACATCTAACGTAACTCCGAAGATGCCGTTATCTTTGAAAATATAGGTAACAAAACGATCAAAACTATAACCTCTATGGTTTAAAATTCCAGGTAAATACGGACCGACAAAGGCATACAAAGAGAAAACCCCAGCTAAAATTGGGAGCGTCCACCCACTCGTCCGGCGAGTTAATTCCAATACAACGATGATACCTAAAATTGCAACAATTGTATCATGTGTTTGCGGTACCGTACCAAAACGACTTAGCACCGCTGTCAAGTTCGTATAAATATAGAATGTTACATACAGAATTGCTGCAATAAGCAACCAATCAAAAATCGAAACCTTATTCGATTTGGTCTGCCAACCTTTAAATAAAATGAAGCCTAATACAGCTCCAAAAGCTAAGTGAATACTTCTGAAAATCATTGGATCAATCGGATGAAAATTTAAAATATATAGATGGAACAATGCCCCAAAAACGGCAATTGACATAAACGCATATTTCAGCCATCCAGATAATACCCTCATGTTCGAACCATCCACTGCTTCTTCAAGCTCTTTTGCTTTTTCGTTGCTGACAATCGATTGAACTTCTTTATTTTCTTGGTGGTTGTTTTTGTCTTTACTCAAAGGAATGACCTCCTCTTCTTTAATTCTACCTAGAAAGAACTCCTCAAATGAGAGGGTGTTTTTTTAAATGGTACTCAAAAAGGCAGCTTATCTTTTTGAACCTTTTGGAATATCATTTTTTTAGGGGGGTGTCTCAAAAGGTCTGTTTTTGACCTTTGAGACCCCCCCGAAGCAATGAGCGTAGTCGCTACATCTTTTAAAAGCCTTGAGAGGAGTGGGTTTCTCCTCTCAAGGGGCGTAGCGAACGGAGCCATTGCCTTCTCTGTTCCGGACTTTTGGGACAACCCCAGCTCATTAGTTTTGATACTCAGCTGGATAAACAGACTCTGGTAATTCAATTCCAATTTCTTCGTAGTACTTAATTGCACCTGGGTGTAATGGCACTGTTTCATTAAGTAGAATTGCTTCTTCAACTGCTTCTTCAGCAGATGAATGTGTTGTAACTAGAAGGTCATTATTTTCGTGATAAGCTTTTACTAAATCATATACAAAGTCAATGTTCATTGTTTTATGAACAATACCAAAGTTGAATTGAGCAATGGTCTCAATGTCATCATGGTCAATATTTTCGTATGTCCCTGCTTCAATTGTGTAAGGAGTGAAGAACGGGAATTTCTCAATGATTTGGTCACGTTGTTCTCCATCAACACCAAATAAGTTGATATCACGTAATGCAGCAACCTCTTGTACAGCTGGAATTGGAAGACCAGCGGCAAAACCAATAACATCAAGCTGACCATCTTGTTGTTGACTTGTCATATCGCCAGCGCCAGCATAAACAGGTGTAACATCTAATCCAAGTAACTCATGGATTTGTGGCAAGTACGTACCAGAAGTTCCCCCCATCGGACCTACTCCCGTACGATTAATTCCTTTTTCTGAGATATCATCTAGAGAAGCGACACCACTTGACTCTAAAGCCCACCAGTGAAATGGTGTGTAATACATTGGAAATACTACGCGAATATCATCATGTGGATTTCCTTCAAATTCAGTACCAACACCATGAATGGCTTCATATCCTGGACCTGTTGTAATCATCCCGATGTCTTGAGAACCAGCTTCAATTAATCGAATGTTATCAACCGGTCCACCTGTTACCTCTACATTCGCAGTAACACCGAGCTTCGTTTCTAGAAGGTTACCAATCCCTCCACCGTATATATAGTACACCCCACCTTGTGAAGCGGTACCAATGACAACAGTTGAAGGTGCTTCTTGATATTCAATGGATACATCCCCATCTTCACCAACGTCACCATTATCTGCTGGTGCACTTGTATCACTGCCACCACAAGCTGAGGCAAACACTAAACCGAATCCTGCAACCACTGTTAGCATTGAACGTCTAAAAAACTTTTTCATTTCTTTTTCCCCCTTATAGGTGTTTTTTCTGACTATTTAGATTATAAAGCGCTTTCATATCGGTGTCTGCATTTGATCTTATTGATCTTTTCGGTCTTTTTGGTCTCAAAAAATACTACAAACTTAAAGTCTTGTATGACAAGATTTTATAGCATTTAAATCAAAAGGAGATGTCCCAATAAGTCTATTTTGACCTTTGGAACATCTCCTATAATACTTCACCAAATCGTAATCTCGGGTCGGATTTCCAATTATTTTCCTGGTTTCCTAGACAATATTATTGATAACTTCCTAACAAAGATTTAGCTTGACCGATAATTTCATGAACCGTCTTCTCTGCCGTTTGTCCATCTTTCATAAGTCGAATCCCTTGTCCCGCCCATAACGATAAGTATCCTCTATTCCCAAGATGTTTTGCCGCTTGCCTTATTTCGCTTGTAACTTGATTTTGGATCGGATAAGCCAGCGGTTGTATTTGTTTCTCGAGATGAAAATTGATAAATTCATTTTTAATGGCTCGCGCCGGTCTTCCAGAGAAGCAGGTCGTAATAATTGTACTGTCTTCAGTGCTGTCAAGGAGAGCTTGTTTGTATTCTCTGTCCGCTCCACTTTCAGCAACGGTTAAAAAACGAGAACCTAACTGAACCCCCTTTGCCCCTAACATAAGGGAGGCAGCAAGCCCCCTTCCATCCATAATTCCACCAGCTGCAATCACAGGAATTTGGACTTGATCCACTACTTGCGGGACTAAAGCCATTGTCCCAATTAAAGACCCTTGAGAATCAGAAATCGTAAAGGTCCCTCTATGTCCCCCTGCTTCACTCCCTTGAGCAACAACAATATCTACTCCTGCTCTCTCAGCTGTTAACGCTTCTTCAACAGTCAAAATTATTGTCATCACTTTGATTCCATTTGCATGAGCTAACTCTATTTCATCTAAATCAGGAATTCCAAAGGTTGCCGAAATCACTGGGACTTATTCTTTAACGAGAAAAGAGAATTGCTCTTTATAATAATCTGTAGAAGTAATCGGTTCCTTCGGTGCCACGATGTTCAGTCTCTTGTAAATCGGTTCATGCATATCCTGAATATATTTTGTTCTACTATCTTCTTTTGACATCTCTACTTTAAATATATTGACAGAAAAAGGTTTGTTCGTTAAAGTCCTTACTTTCTCTATCGCATCTTTCAATGCAGCAAGTGTCAAATATCCTGCCCCTATAGGAATAAATTTTTGGATATATTCTTTGAATTTAATTTAGTTCTGGGGTTTTGAATCATTATAGGAGCTACCGGCTTTTCTGTCTGTTTGGATAATTATTCAGTCGGATGTAGAGGATTTGCTATCGAAACAAAACAAAGGAGGTCAAGCTTTTAAATCAGCTCGACCTCTTTTACTTCTTATTTCCACTAACATATTTCAAAACGTCACTAAGTGAATTGCCCATATGTTTTAACTACGTGCTTCCTTTACCGCACTAACAAACTCTTTTGATTTTCTAGTTAACTCTACTAACGTTTCCTCGTTCATATCTAGTTTTGTATCAACAAGCGCACTTCCTAAACCTACTGCCACTGCTCCTGCTTTAATATACTCAGAGAGATTCGATATATTAATTCCTCCTGTTGGCATAAGAGGAATATGAGGAAGAGGCCCGTGAACATCTTTAAGATAGGACGGTCCAAATACATTTGACGGGAACACTTTTATTACATCAGACCCACTCTCATAAGCGGTTAAAATTTCAGTTGGTGTTAATGCCCCAGAAATACAGATAACACCATAACGTTTTGTCATCCGAATCGTTTCTGGATTGACCGTTGGAGAAAAAACAAATTTTGCCCCTGACAAAATCGCTGCTCGTGCCGTTTCAGGATCTAAAACAGTACCTGCACCCACAATCACATCATCTAATTCCGTAGAAGCCTTTTCAATGAGAGATAGTACGTTTGGAGTTTCAACTGTAATCTCCAATGTTTTTACCCCTCCGTCACGGAGAGCTTTTGAAATTGGAACAATATTATCAACGGTTGCTCCTCTAATAATGGCGACCACGCCACTGTCTTTAATCTCTTGTAGTAGTTTCTTGTTGTCCGCCACCACAACCAGCTAAAATCGTAGAAAGTGCTAATACTGCTATAGCTGTTTTTGAGAAAAACTTTTTCATAATATATTTCCTCCTCAGTTTCTTTGTTTTTTATTGAAAAATCTATGAAATATGACTTACCTTCTACAAGTGCTATTCTAGATTTGCATGACGTTTCGTCATTTCAGCAAAACTAGGTTGGTCTTTAGTCATTTGTATAGTGCAGATGATAATGGCATCTAGTACTAAATGAACTGCTTGATCAAACTGGTTACCAAGTGGTTGAATGGTCTCGGGTTCTTCAGGTCGGCGATACTTTGTTGCTGCTGGAATCACTAGGGTTCCATCACTAATCGAACCTATTTTTGATTCTTTGTTCGTCGTTACTAACAACACCTGCGCCCCGGCCTCTTTCGCTTTTGTCGCAAATTGATAAATCGCCCCTGTCGACCCAGAGCCTGAGATAGCAATAAGCAGATCTCCTGCTTCGATACTAGGAGTAATGGTTTCACCAATAACGTAGACGTTAAAGCCTCCATGCATTAAACGCATAGCAAATGCTTTGCCCATTAGTCCTGAACGCCCCTCACCAGTAACAAAGATTCGCTTAGCTGCCAGAAGCTTCTGGCTAAACATTAATGCTTCATCTTCTCTTACTTGAGATAAAACCGTATTCATTTCACTTGCAACAGTCTCAATAGTTGTTTTCATACTTGTTAATCATTCCTTTCATTTCCTTGGCCATTCCTGTACTATCTTCAGCTTTCGTGATAGCGCTTCCGACAATGATCGTATTTGGTGATTTTTCTAAAATGTCAGGTAAGGACTCTATGTTTATCCCGCCAGCAACAGCTACTTCAAATGTTGAATTATTCTCAACCAAATTGAATAAATCCAAATGCATTTCTCCATCAAGCTGCATATCTTTACCGAAATGCAAACTGACTAAATCCACCCCCAGTTTCTCAAGCTCCCCTATACGCTTTGAATCTGTAATCCCAAGTAGGTCAATCATTACTCGTTTTCCTTGCTTAGCAGCCACCTCTAACGTATCCGCTATTGTTTTATCAGCTGAAAAAGCCATTACAGTAGTAATATCCGCCCCTGCTTCAAATGCTTGCTTTGCTTCAAACTTACCAGCATCACATGTCTTCATATCTGCAACAAGGACTTTATCCGGAAACGCTTCTTTTATTTCTCTTACAATGGACATTCCATATTCCTTTATGACCCCAGTCCCCACTTCAATCGAGTCAATGGATTGTTCTGTTTCCTTGATAAGGTTGAAACATTCCTCTCTACTTAACCTATCAAGAGCCAACTGAATGTTCATAATCTCCACTCCTATCTATCGTTCGATAAACTCTTTTTCACCTAACTGAACGAGAATATCATCTAAGTAAGGCAACCCTTCATTATCACCTGAAACACTTACAACCATTGATCCAATCGTATTAGCAAAATGCAAGATTTTCTCCAAAGGCCATTTCTGCAATACTCCGTAAATGAAACCTGCATCAAATCCATCACCGGCCCCAACTGTATCGACAACCTTCTTTGGTTGCACTGGAGCAGATTCTATGAATTTGTGGTTGTGATAGCCGATAGATCCCTTTTCTCCTTGCTTTATTGCCACATATGAAATACCTAACTTACTACTCTCTTCAATAACACTTCTCGGATCATTTGTCCCAAAAATGATTTCTGCTTCGTCTAAACCTGTTAATAGAATATCTACATACGGTAAGAGTTCAGTTAAAGCTTCTCTTGCTTCTTCCTTTGACCACATCTTCAAGCGAATATTTGGATCAAAAGAAATAAGCATATTATTATTTTTCGCCAAAGCAACCGCTTTCTTTGCGACACCAATATTTTTATTTTTATCAACTGCTGGGAAAACGCCCGTTATATGGAGAAGCTTCGCCCCTGTGAATTGTGATTCATTCAACTCATCAACTGTTAACGTTGATGTCGGGGAGTTCGAACGATAATAATACGTACTACCACTTCCATCTTCTAAGATTTCTTTAAAGTGAACCGATGTTGGATACCCTTCCACTAGCTTCACATCCGTAACATCAATGCCTTCCCCGCGAACAAAATTGTAAATATACCTTCCAAATTCATCCTTACCTAACCGACTAATCCACTTTGCATTCAACCCTAATCTCGAACATCCAATGGCTACATTTAGCTCAGCACCTCCTACCTTGCGTTCAAACGTTGAAACAAATCTTAGTGGACCTTTGGACTGCGGATTTAACGATACCATCGCGTCCCCTATTGTTACTACATCAACCATAAGGTCACTCTCCTCTCCATTGAACACTGTTACATTAACACGACTCTCTATTTATTAATGTTGGTTCAAATTTGTATACTAGTGTTTCCACTTCTTTTTTCTGTATTGATGATAAAATTAAGGTTGCTGCCTGCTTTCCCATCTCAAACGCTGGCTGAGAAATGACTGTTAATGCAGGACTATAAATACTTGCAAAAGAAACATCGTCAATTCCTATAATTGCTAAATCATTTGGTATTTTAATAGAGTTAGCTTTTGCATATTTCAAAATCTCCATCAATACACGGTCATTACCTGCCAAAATTGCTTGTGGCGGAACATGTAAACTGAGCATTTTCTCTAGTATTGATTGGATCTCATTTATTTCTGCACTCTTGATGTAATCTTCATTAATTGGTAAATTTTGCTCGTTCATTGAATTCCGAAAACCATTGATCCGCCCCAACCGAGCGGAAATACTTCTTTTAATAGAAGAGGTAATGATTCCAATACGTTCATATCCTTTTTCAGCTAAATGAGTAACGGCTAAGCTTGATGCTTTTTCGTTATCTAATACAATTGCTGGAACGTTCACGTTATCGACCGTTCTATCGACAAATACGATTGGAAATTGATCCTTTACCATTTTTTCGTACAACTCAACATTGTCCCCAGTTGGGAAAACAATCAGTCCGTCGACTTGTTTTGCTAGTAACATCTCAATATACTTTTTTTCTTTTTCAGGGTTATCATCTGCATTACAAACGATAATGTGAAAATCAGATTCATGACAATAATCCTCGATAGCTCTGATCACTTGCGTGGAAAACGCATGAAGAATATTTGCCACGATCACCCCAATTGTTGACGTAGATTTTTGTTTTAAACTTCTGGCAACAATATTAGGTTGATACCCTAGCTCTTTAATAGCTAACTCAATTCTTTCTTTTGTTTTTTCACCCATGTAATCAAATCTCTTATTCAAATATTGAGAGACTGTACTCTTAGATACTTTTGCATGTTTTGCAACATCTGTAATTGTTACTGATTTCATCATTGTATACCCCATTTAATTTTATAAACCGATTTACTAAACCGGTTTACTAAATCGGTTTAGAGAAAGTATAAATCAAATGAAAGCGTTTTACAATACTTTTTCAAAAAATAAAAAAGAAAAAATAAAACCGTTTACTTATCCAAGCCAAAATAAAAGGCTCGACACGAATGCCGAACCTTTATTTCTTATAAAAAAACCTAGAAAGCCCTACACTATAAATAAAAGAGCTCTTACAATCATTGAAATGGCTTCAATATCTACAAAGATAACTTTTACAACGTTAAGAACAATAAAACAATCCCCAAAATGCGAATGCTCTTGCTGTCTTTTATTACACCATAGATATTGACTAACTTTTTTCACTAAAAGGGAAATTTACTGGCAAAGGACTTGGCCTTGCACAAGTACTGTTAAGAGTATAAAACTTCCCTTTGCTAGAGGATTCTAGTAGGCCGATCATTGCCTCAAGTGAGTGATAAGCCATTTCAGCACTGGCTCGTTCCGGTCGATGATCACGTATAGCATACGCCATGTCTGCAAGACCTAATCCGCGAGAGTCTTCATTAAACCCATGCGTCAACTGAACTTCTTCCCATGTCTTTGGACTTTCACTTCTTGGCAACGTACGCCAACGTGATGTTTCACTAGTTCTAACTAATAAAGGCCCGCCAAAGAGATTCGGTCCATCAAGAGGGTCGACATCAGGAATGAGCAACGTCCCCTTAGACCCATAGATTTCCATCCTAGGTAACTCAGAATCCCAAACATCAAAACTAGCCATAATCGTAGCAACGGTCCCATTTTCAAATTGAAGGTTACCAGAAATATGAGTTGGAACCTCTACATCAATCGATTCCCCTAACCTTGACTCAGTCTGAATCGTTCTCTCTTCAAAAGTCTTTCTAGCATATCCACAACAACTAGAGATCGGACCAAGCAACGAAATGAGTGCAGTCATATAATAAGGTCCAATATCTAAAAGAGGACCTCCTCCCGGTTTATAGAAAAAATCTGGGTTCGGATGAAATAATTCCGGACCTCGATGCCCGACAAATGCACTCGCCCCTACAATCTCACCTATTAGTCCCTCATCCATTACTTTTCGAGCGGTTTGCAGTCTTCCGCCTAAAAATGTATCAGGTGCACACCCTACACGAAGCCCCTTTTCTTTTGCAAGCTCCATGATTTTTTTCGCGTCTTCTAAATTGGCTGCAAGAGGCTTTTCTGTATACACATGCTTCCCTGCCTCAAGAGCTGCAAGGTTATATTTTGCATGCACCTCTGGTATAGTTAGGTTTAAGATAATATCCAGCTCAGGATCAGCAATTAATTCATCTATCGTACAAGCCTTTGGAATATTATAATCCTCTGCTTTCCTGTTTGCGTTTTCAATATTACGACTTGCACAAGCCGTAATTTCAATAATATCAAGCGTTTCACATACATGAATATAGATGTCACTTATATCACCACAACCTAGTAGCCCCACTTTGAACGGTTTCAAATGAATCCCTCCCACTTTTCGTTACATAAATCATTTAATAAAAATATCTATTATGAAGATTATAGCTCACTATAAGAAGAAACCTCTTTATAAAATCAAGACTTAACTTTATATTTTCAAGACTTTTAAATTCTGCCATGATCTTATGAATATAGTATTTTATGATTAAAGAGTTTTTTTAACAGCAATTGATTAAACCCTACAAAAAAACTCTTAGCCAGAAAATCGCATCCAACTCTTCAAATTAACAGTATAAAATTAGATCTTGGAGAAACAATTTACTTAGTATCATTAATTTTCCAATTCCGACACTCTAATTCTCTTTACACATTCATTTTAGGAACCAAATTAATTGGGAGGTAAATTTATGAACGAAGAACAACAAAACCAATCCAGCAACTTAGAGAGCAAAAAGAATCAGCAACTCGAAGCGTTCCGTGTCGATCACAAAAACAAAAAGCTCACTACAAACCAAGGTGTTCCTATTAGCGACACAGATGATTCGCTTAAAGCAGGAGACCGGGGACCTACCTTAATGGAGGACTTTCATTTCCGTGAGAAAATGACACATTTTGACCACGAACGAATTCCAGAACGTGTTGTTCATGCAAGGGGATTTGGAGCTCATGGATATTTTCAAGTGTATGAGCCGATGGCAGAATTTACGAAAGCTGCTTTTTTACAAGACCCTTCAATAAAAACACCGGTATTTGTTCGCTTTTCTACTGTCGTAGGTTCTCGTGGTTCAGCTGATACAGTCCGAGATGTCCGAGGGTTTGCCACTAAATTTTACACAGAAGATGGCAACTATGATTTAGTCGCAAATAATATCCCTATTTTTTTCATACAAGATGCAATAAAGTTTCCTGATGTTGTTCATGCCTTAAAGCCGGAGCCTCATAATGAGATCCCTCAAGCTTCCGCTGCTCATGATACATTTTGGGATTTTGTTGTGAACAACACAGAGACAGCACATATGATTATGTGGCTGCTTTCTGATAGAGCAATCCCTCGAAGTTTTCGCATGATGGAAGGCTTCGGTGTTAATACGTTTAGATTCGTTAATGAACAAGGCAAAGCCAGGTTTGTTAAATTTCATTGGAAGCCTGTACTTGGTGTACATTCTCTTGTGTGGGACGAAGCTCAAAAACTCGCCGGTAAAGACCCTGACTTCCATCGTCGCGACTTATGGGATGCTATTAATATGGGTGAATACCCTGAATATGAACTCGGTGTACAAATGATCGAAGAAAAAGATGAATTTAATTTCGACTTCGACATTTTAGACCCAACTAAATTTTGGCCTGAGGAAATTGTCCCTGTTCAAAAAATTGGAAAAATGACCCTTAATCGCAATCAAGATAATTTCTTTGCTGAAACAGAACAAGCCGCCTTCCATGCAGGCCATGTAGTACCAGGAATTGACTTTAGTAATGATCCTCTGTTACAGGGACGACTATTCTCTTATACAGACACTCAGCTCCTACGCTTAAGTGGTCCAAACTTTCACGAGATTCCTATTAACCGTCCGATCGCACCTGTAAACAATAACCAGCGTGATGGATTCCATCGTATGACCATCGATAAAGGTGCTGTTAGTTATTCACCAAATTCGTTAAGAAACAATTCACCACACCCTGCTTCAGAAGCGGAACATGGCTACACTCATTATGCTGAGAAGGTTGAAGGTCAAAAAATCAGAAAACGTAATGCAAGTTTCGATGACCACTATCGACAAGCCACCCTCTTTTGGAACAGTATGTCGCCGGCTGAGAAACAGCACATTATAAAAGCATTTCATTTTGAAGTCGGAAGTGTGAAAGATAAACAACTCAAGCAACGTGTTGTTGAAATGTTCAATAATGTCGACGATCAACTAGCCACTGAGATTGCAAAAGGGATCGGAGCAAATCCACCACAGTCCCCTGGTGGAAGTGGTGTTACCACTTCTTCTCCGGCTGTTAGTCAAGAAAATACGATTAAAAGTGCTCGAACGAGAAAGGTAGCTGTACTCATTGAGAACGGTTTTACTTTTAATGATGTAACACAAGTTATGACAGCCCTGTCTGGTGCAGGAATTCATGCAGAAACAATCAGTATGAATTTAGGAATGATCACAAGTGCGGAAGGCCAACAATTGGAAGCAATTAAAAGCTATGCAAATAGTCACTCTGTTATGTACGACGCTCTTTACATTGCTGGTGGGAAGCAGTCTGTGGAAAGTTTAATGACGCATAAAGATGCAAAGGACTTTATTAACGATGCCTTCGTTCATGCTAAACCAATCGGAGCAACGAATGAAGCTGTAGACTTACTTATGTCAACAGATGTCCAACGAATTTCTATAGCTGGTGTTGAAACACAAGGACAAGTATTTTATGACTTAGGAATCGTAACCGTCCGAAACACTTCAGATTTAACTGCTTTCAGTCTGGAATTTATTAATGCCCTTGCCGCACACCGTCATTGGATGAGGCAGAATCAAGATGGAAAAATGAGTGGTTAAAATTAATCAAGCGTAACACTCACTGTGTCAAAATTTCATTAAAATTTCTAATTTTATTTCTAATTTTTAAGTATGACTTGAAAGAGTTTTGAGATGATATGAAGGTACCAAAATTAACACCTTTAGGAGGGTATTTCACATGCAACAAAACCAACAACAAACTATTCAACAAGCTTCACAAGCAATCCAACAAGCTCAACAGGCCATTCAACAAGCTCAACAAGCAGCTAATCCACAGGCCATTCAACAAGCTCAACAACAGCTAATGCAAGCGACTCAACAATTACAGCAAGCTCAAAACGGTGCTCAACCAGCTCAACAACAACAATTCCAACAAGTTCAACAAGAGCTGCAACAAGCGACTCAACAACTGCAACAAGTTCAACAACAACAAAACCAACAGCAGTAATATTAACAAGTATCATTGGTTCATCTCTAATGGGTATCCATGTCCAGTGCCAAACTAGACGTACACTATTCCATAGAGGATTACACAGTGTAGTTTCTTAGAAGCTTAGAGTGAGTAATCCTCTAAGCTTTTTTTAAAAATTAGGTGAGAAACTTTTTTTAAAAAAGATTTTAGTACTTGGATCATTCTTCATACCTAAACAATATTTTCATTTCCATTCTCTTAAAACATGAATAAGTATACAAAAAAACAAAAGACTATATCATTAGATGTTATACATAAGGAGAGACGCCAGATGAATGAAAATCACCACACTCGGTTAACGTCTTCAGAAATTGCCGCACTTTGGAGTAGTTATCAGAACAATAGTATGTCGGTCTGTATTTTTAAGTATTTTATAGAAAATGTCGGTGACCCAGAAATTGAATCCATCATTAACTATGCACTTAAGATCTCAGAAAAAAACCTTATCCTATCGGAAAAAATTCTTAAGGAAGATAACCACCCGATCCCAGTTGGTTTTTCTAATAAGGATGTAAGTCCCTCTGCTCCACGCCTTTATTCTGATACATATTATTTGTACTATCTTAAAAACATGGCAAAAGTTGGGCTTTCTGTTTACGGGGTTGCATTGGCAACAAGCGCTAAAACAAGTGTCCGAGAATTTTTAAGTCAAGCAATACAAACCTCTACAGATCTGTACAATAAAACAGCAGACCTTTTATTATCAAAGGGGCTTTTCGTTAGACCACCTTATGTTTCAACTCCTGCTGAAGTAGATTTTATTGATCAAAAAAATTATAAAGGTGGTCTATTAAATATAAATCGTAGACCCGTAAATGTGATTGAGATCACCCATGTTTATGCCAATATTGTGACAAACTTAACCGGCCAAATTCTTTTAATGGGTCTTGCTCAAGTGGCTAAATCTAAGAATGTTCGTGAATATTGCTTAAAAGGGATCGATATAGCCCAAAAACATATTAAAGAATTCTCATCCATTTTAACGAAAGACGACATTCAAGTCCCCATGCCATCTGACCTTGAGGTTTCCAACTCAACTTTAGCGCCATTCTCAGAGAAACTAATCATGTTTCAATCATCTTTGCTAATACAGTCAAGTACATCAAACTATGCAACAGCTGCAGCAGCAAGCTTAAGAACAGACATAAGTGCAACATACGTCCGTTTAGCAGCAGAGGTTGCAACCTACGCTAGTAATGGTGTAAACATCATGATTGAGAACAGCTGGTTAGAAGAACCTCCTCAAACAATTAAACGAGAGCATTAAACAGTCCTATCTTACATTCAATCCATGTAAGATAGGACTGTTTTTCTTGGTTCTGTTCATTCGGTAAACTAATCTTCACTTCTTTCCCCCTCTTACTTGAGTATAATTTTGCACAAATAACAATTACAAAATTCAGAAAATGCGAACGTTTACAAAGTTTGATAGTACTACCTATAATGAAGTTAACTAGTTAATGGATTTTGCAAAAAAATCTAAAATTGCACACGTGCGAAGGTTGGGTTGGATATGGTTCTTGATGAAAGGTGTACACAAATCATCACTATTCTTTTAAATGCCAACGGATATACGTCCGTTGAAATGATTACGAATCAAATAGGAATCTCGAAGCGGACCTTCTATTATGACATTCAAAAAATAAACAAGTGGCTCGAAGGAAATAAGTTACAACCTGTAAAAAAAGATCACGGAAAGGGCTTTTATCTAGAACAGGAAGGGAAAGAAAAAACTCCTAAATTAATAAGTAAGCTTAATAAATTTCAATACTTTTATAGTCCAGAAGAAAGAATCACCTTAATTGCTGTTAAATTACTAACAAACCGCCATCCAATTTTCCTTGAAGACATTATGGAACTTACACAAGTTAGTAGAGCAACAGCCTCCAACGACTTAAAAGTACTCAAAAAGGTTTTTACAGAACAACAGTTGAAATTGGGCTTTTATAGAAATAGCGGCTATGAAATTAAGGGGACAGAGCAGAACAAACGGCAGGTGTTAGTCACCTATTTTGCAGAACTAATGACTTCCAAAAAGAACTTGAATTACCTTTTAGAACATATCAAACTCCCCTTTTTCCAAAATCGCTTTGGAATTGAGGGTATAAACTTTCAGTTAAACAGCATTAAGCCACTTATCGAAGAGTGTGAAGTCCAATTATCCATTGAACTAACCGATGAAATGGTTCACCTATTATCGATAAAGTTATTAGTTGTCATACAAAGGTTATTGTACGGAAACCGAATTACAATTGATTATGCTGAACAGGAAGCACTTCAATCAACTAAGGAGTACTCTGCCGCTAAAAACATTGCTCAAAGATTAGAAACAACTTATAACATTATTGTCCCTGATAGTGAAATCTGTTTTATTACCATGAATTTACTCGGTTCAAAAATAAACTATTTCGACCTTAACAGTAGCGAAAGTGTAGAAATGAAAAAATTAAAACAAACGGTCAAAGGGATTATTCAAGATTTTCAAAACTATGCATGTGTTCTGTTTAAAAACAGCTCTCAAGTTGAAGAGTCATTATTTAAGCATTTAAAGCCTGCGTATTACCGTATTAAATATCAAGTTAGCTTAAAAGACGAAAACACGGAACATGTAAAACAGGAATTCCCTGAGATTTTTCAATTGACAAAGAAGTCAATCAACCAACTTGAATTATTAGTAGGCTCTAGTATTAACGATTCAGAAATTGCGTACGTCGCTATGCACTTCGGCGGTTGGCTTCAGCGAGAAGGAAAAAAACCAATTCAGAGGAAGAAGGCTATCATTGTTTGTGAGAATGGACTCGGTACCTCAAATATATTATGGGGACAAATCGAGAAAATCGTTACGACGGTTGATATCATCGGATGTATCTCAAAACGACAATACGAAAATAAAAATTGTGATGCAGATGTCGTTTTTGCCACATCTGTTATTAAAGATAAAAGACATCCTGTATTAATTGTCAATCCGATTCTAACAGATAAGGATAAAGAAGCTGTTTTATCTTTCGTAAACAACCAACATATATCTGGACAGACGGTAAAACCCCCTTCCCTTTCTACCATTATGAACATTGTAAAAAAGCATACAACCATTATGAATGAAAAGGAATTAACTCAAGAGTTGTCGTTACTTTTCGACATGAACCATAGATATAACAAAATGGAGGAGAAACCCGTGTTAAATGAATTGCTAACAAAGGAAACCATCCAATATAAATCAGAAGTTACCGACTGGAAAGACGCCATTAAGGTAGCTTCAGAACCACTCCTAACAAATAGATATATAACTGAGGAGTACGTTCAGGCAATGATCGCAAATGTAGAAAATCTAGGTCCTTATGTTGTTATTGCACCAGAAATAGCTCTCCCACACGCAAGGCCACAAGATGGCGTGAACAAAATCGGTATGAGCCTACTCCGATTAGGAAAAAGTGTCTATTTTTCAGAAAAAGAGAAACATAGAGCTAAACTGATTGTGGTTTTAGCAGCAGTCGATAACGAAAAGCACTTAAGAGCTTTATCACAATTAACAACGATGCTATCTGATCAAGCTGTTCTGCAAAATGTTATGTCAGCTGAAAGTGTTGAAGAAATACTCACGTATATTAACCAATATTCAACTATTTAACAGGGGGAATGTAAGATGAAAAAAATATTAGTCGTGTGCGGAAATGGCCTAGGCAGCAGCTTTATTGTGGAAATGAATGTAAAAGTCATCTTAAAAGAGTTAGGAATAGAAGCTGAAGTATCTCACACCGATTTGACTACAAGTAAAACAGAAAGAGCCGATTATTACCTAGGAGCAGCAGATTTAGTTGAAAACCTAGAAGACGGAAATCGAAACGTCATCAAATTAGATAACATTATGGATAAACAGGAGCTTCGTGTAGCGTTAGAAACTAACCTAAAGGAGGTTTAACCTATGATTGATTTAATAATGAATGATATTCTAGGAACACCTGCAATTTTAGTTGGTTTATTCGCGTTATTAGGATTATTACTTCAACGCTCTCCTATCACAAATGTCATCTCAGGAACATTAAAAACCGTAATGGGCTTTGTTATTTTAGGAGCAGGTGCCGGAGTGATTGTAGGTTCCCTAGACCAATTTACCAACATGTTTGAGCATGCGTTTGATATTCAAGGGGTTATTCCAAATAACGAAGCAATCGTCGCATTAGCTCAGGATGCATTTGGTACCGAAACCGCGATGATTATGTTGTTCGGGATGATTGTCAATATCTTACTAGCTAGGCTAACACCTTTTAAGTATATCTTTTTAACTGGACACCATACGATGTTTATGGCTTGTATGATTGCCGTTATATTGATGACAGGCGGAATGGAAGGATTTGCACTAGTCTTTGTAGGATCTATTATCCTAGGTTCTCTTATGGTTCTAATGCCTGCTTTAGTAGCACCATATACAAGAAAGATCACCGGTTCAAATGATTTTACAGTAGGTCACTTTGGATCTATAGGTTACTTTGTTGCAGGATATGTTGGAGAAAAAGTCGGTAAGAATTCTCGTTCCACAGAGGAACTAAAAGTTCCAAAATCACTAGGCTTTTTACGCGATACCTCTGTAGCCGTTTCATTAACGATGTTTATTCTTTTCTTTATCGTAGCTCTTTTTGCAGGGCAAACATTTATCGAAACTGAACTAAGTGGCGGAGCAAACTTCCTAGTATTTGCTTTCTTGCAAGGGTTAACATTTGCTGCAGGGGTTTATATCATTCTTGCGGGTGTACGTATGCTATTAGCTGAAATTGTCCCAGCGTTTAAAGGAATCGCAGATAGAGTCGTACCAAATGCTATTCCGGCATTGGACTGTCCAGCAGTTTTCCCTTTTGCAAATAATGCCGTAATTATTGGTTTCTTCTTTAGTTTTATTGCAGGATTAATCAGCATGTTCCTTCTTCCGCTATTTGGATTAAGAGTTATTGTTCCTGGACTTGTCCCGCACTTCTTCACAGGAGCTGCCGCTGGAGTATTCGGTAACGCTACAGGAGGAAGAAGAGGCGCGATTCTTGGAGCAATGGCAAATGGATTTTTAATAAGCTTTTTACCTGCTCTATTGCTTCCTGTCCTAGGTACACTTGGCTTTGAAGGTACTACTTTCGGCGATTCTGATTTCGGTGTAGTTGGAATCTTACTTGGCGGAGTGGTTGAACTATTCTCTTCCCCTGCCGTATTTATTACCGTTATCCTTGGAATCCTAGCTGCAATCTTCGCTTTAGGTTATATTAAAAATAAAAAGAATCCTCCTAGTGATCAGTCAGCAAATTTATAGGGTTTTGAGACGTATGGGAGTACTTTCCCATACGTTTTTCATATGAATGATGTTGCTCTTCGGGCGCGTTACTGATATGCGGCTTCATCCCTTCTCTACTCTTGTTTTGCGGTGCGTTCTTGCCTGCAATTTCCTTGGCTCACAGGCGGACACAGAGTTGTTCAAGAAGTTTACTCACGCAGTAACCATCGGCACATTCGAGGAAGATACTGCCCCTCCGGAACAGAGCTCTTCAGCGCCTTGAGCATTCTGTTTATGCGCACTAAAAAAGACAATCCATTGGATTGTCTCAGATTGTCGAGAAACCCCACTTTTTTAAAGTGGGGTTTCTATTTTGACTTTATTTCATTCTCTAAGATTTAAGA
>NZ_JAWRVK010000051.1:0-27812 GCF_036663575.1 Halalkalibacter flavus | reverse complement strand
CTCACTCGGACTTTAAAACATGTAGCGGTTCCGCTCATCGCTTCGATTCTGTATAAAAAGGGAAAACCGCCCTTTTTATACAGAATCTCTTACACAGGGTAATGCTTTAAAAAATAAACCAATGCTTGTAACTCAACCGAAAGATCAATATGGTGTACACGTACAGTTTCTGGCACGTCGAGTCTAGCTGGTGTAAAGTTTAATATCCCTTGTATCCCTGCAGCGACTAATTGATCTGCAATCTTCTGTGCTGCAACTTGTGGCACAGTCAAAATGGCTACCGTTACTTCAGGATCAATAACTTTCTCAAGATCACCTAGATGGTGAACCGTTACACCGCCTACTTCCTCACCAATTTTATGATCATCAACATCAAAAGCCATTACAATTCTTGTGTTATTATTTTTAGAAAAATTGTAGTGTAAAAATGCCGTTCCTAAATTCCCGACACCAACAAGAACGACTTTCGTTAACTCATCTTGATCTAGTGTTTTACGAAAAAAGGAAAGCAAATAATTCACATTATACCCATAGCCTTTTTTTCCTAGTGCTCCAAAATAAGAAAAGTCACGTCTTATCGTGGCCGAATCCACTTTCACTGCCTCACTTAATTCAGTCGATGAGACACGTTGCTTGCCTGAAGCAGACAAGTTTTCTAAGAAGCGATAGTAAAGCGGCAACCGCTTCGCTGTTGCTTGAGGTATCTTCGTTTGATCAATTTTCATCTATTGCCTCCCTCCTACCATCGTCAAGTTGGCAATTCAAGACTACCGTTATTGTACACCATTTCACAGAGTTTGTAATCGTTTCACACATCTGTTCATGAAGTTGTTGAAAGATGCATTCTACGATACACTTAAGAGGTAACAGAAAAAAGGACGGTTTTCCCTTTTTTCTGTTACCTCTTAGCAATGAGCGGAGCCGACGTTGGGTCTTTAGCCTTTTGAGCGGGTTTCTCAAAAGGCGTACGGCGTGCGGAGCCATTGCCACTTTGGTTCACACAGTTAATGATAAAAAGGGCGATTTTTCCCTTTTTATGTTACCTCTTAGCAATGAGCGGAGCCGACGTTGGGTCTTTAGCCTTTTGAGCGGGTTTCTCAAAAAGCGTACGGCGTACGGCGCACGGAGCCATTGCCACTTGGGTCGCACTTTTATTAATGAAAAACGTATTTTTTTATAGGAATAGATTTTATTAGTTAGGAATGAAATCCATGATTATTTTACAATGTCATAATGTTTGTAAGTCTTTTGGGATTGACCCAATTTTATCAAATATTAAATTAGATATCCAAACTGGGGAGCGTGTTGCCCTAGTTGGACGAAATGGTGCAGGTAAATCAACATTACTAAAAATAATTGCCGGACAACTCTCCTATGATAGTGGACAAATTATGATGCCAAAAGGTACTGAGCTTGGATACCTTGCTCAAAATACCGGTCTTGAATCAGAGTTATCCATTTGGGAAGAGATGTTAACCGTCTTTGCTCCTCTACGTAAAATGGAAAAACAAATTCGGGATATGGAATTGCAAATGTCTGATCCCGCCTTGCTCAAGAACGAAACTCGTTACAACAAGCTTTTAAAAGAATACGACCAACTTCAAATTACCTTTAAAGATAAGGGTGGTTATCAGTATGAAGCTGATATTCGCGGTGTTCTTGCAGGGATGAATTTCGGCGACTTTGATTATGAAACAAAGATATCGACATTAAGCGGTGGCCAAAAAACTAGATTAGCGTTAGCAAAATTATTGTTAACAAAGCCAGATCTTCTTATTCTTGATGAACCAACCAACCACCTAGATATTGCAACACTTACTTGGCTAGAACAATATTTAGTTGGATATAAGGGTGCGATTCTGATCGTGTCCCACGATCGCTACTTTTTAGATAAAATTGTGACAGAAGTGGTCGAAATCTCTCGAACGAAATCAACCAAATTCACAGGGAATTATAGCGCTTATCTTGATGAAAAAGCAAAACGTTATGAGCTCGAATTAAAACAATACGAGAAGCAACAAGATGAAGTCGCTAAGTTAGAAGACTTTATTCAACGAAACATTGCTAGAGCTTCAACAACGAAGCGAGCACAAAGTCGTAGGAAACAGCTCGAGCGAATGACTTTACTGGACCGGCCAGCTGGATCAGAGAAATCAGCTTCTTTTTCGTTTACAATTGAACGTCAAAGCGGAAAAGAGGTCATCCGTGCAACTGAGCTTCATGTTGCGTATGGCAATGAAACGATCTTTCAAAATTTAAACCTTTCGATTGATCGAGAAGAAAGTGTAGCACTCATTGGGCCAAATGGCGCTGGGAAATCAACACTTTTAAAAGCACTCATGAAAGATATTCCATTAAAAGATGGGGTTATTCGCTTCGGTAGTAATGTGACAGTCGGTTATTATGACCAAGAACAAGCTAATTTAAAGTCTAATAAGCTCGTTTTACACGAGCTGTGGGATGACCATACCCTCTTACCGGAAAAAGAAATTAGAACGGTACTAGGTAACTTCCTCTTTAGCGGTGATGACGTATTAAAACCTGTATCTACGTTAAGTGGTGGAGAAAAAGCGCGACTGGCTCTGGCAAAATTAATGATGAAAAAGGCAAATCTCCTTATTCTCGATGAGCCAACAAACCATTTGGATCTCGATGCAAAAGAAATTTTAGAAAATGCTCTAATCGATTATCCAGGAACTTTATTATTTGTTTCTCATGACCGATATTTCTTAAATCGCATTGCAACTAGAATGGCTGAACTCGATGATGGACAAATTACGAATTATCTTGGCGATTATGATTATTATGTCGAAAAGAAAAATGAAACCGAACAAAGGGAACTACTAAATCAACAAGAGCGTGCCGCAAATTTAACTCAAACAACAACTGGAACCCAGACGGATAAGCGCTCATATGAACAAGACAAAGAGGCAAAAAAAGCTGAACGTCAACGTCAACGTAGGATTGAAGAAATCGAAAGTCAAATTGACTCCCTGGAAACGTCAATGGCAGAAAAAGAAGATGACCTTTGCGACCCTTCTATTTATTCAGATCATGAAAAAGCGCAAACCATTCAAGCGGAAATTGATGAAGCAAAAGCAAAAATCGAAGCTCTAATGGAAGAATGGGAAGAACTTCAGGAGTAAGTGAATAAAAGAGGCAGTTTACTCAGTTTAAGAGAGATGAACATCTAATTGTTCGTCTCTTTTTTGGGATTAGATACGTATTCAATGGATGAGTCCTTCTTCTTTGATCCGTTACGGTTTTCATTCCCCTTGGATGAGTGACCTTCACTCTCTTCCTGCTACCCATTACGGCTTTCATACCCTCGATGAGTGACCTTCACTCTCTTCCTGCTACCCATTACGGCTTTCATACCCTCGATGAGTGCCTTCACTCTCTTCCTGCTACCCGTTACGGCTTTCATACCCTCGATGAGTGACCTTCCTCCCTCTCCGGCTACCCGTTACGTCTCTCATCCTCCCCTTTGACCGACCTTTTCATATTTCATTAAAAAGAGTCCCCCCATTCCCTCTACAAAAAAGGAATAAGAATGACTCTACTTCCGTGTAACCTAAGCTTGTACAAACACTTCCCTATTGTATAGAAGGGACTGCCTCCTAACATCACTCCACTTCACTCAAAACAGTCAAATTTTCTCCATCTGAGACGAACAAAATCGTACCGTTCTTGCTTGTTGCATGGACATTGCTACCGCTTTTCACGTATCGATTGTAAACTTTTTTACTTTGAAGGATATTCGCACTAATAATTGTGTGCTGTGGCTTCACCTTATCAATGAAGGCTTGGGATGAGGATGTACTGTCTCCATGATGAGGAGCGTGTAATACATCTACGTCCAACTTATCTCCATATAGCTTTATTAATTCACGCTCCTTCTTTTTGTATATATCTCCTGTAAATAAAAACGTGTGATCTAAATACGTGACCTTAAGTACCAACGATTGATCATTCATTTTTGCCGTTGATAACTTCCCTGATTCGTTAGCATGGGGCAACTCTTCCTCACTTGGACTAAGAATTTCAACCTCTACATGCTCGCCCAGTGTAAAACGGTCTCCCGCCGCTACAAGCTGTTCGGGGGTGGTTTGTTCTCGAAGGAAATTCAAAAACACTTGATAAGTCTCTGTGTGATGCTCTAAATTAGGTCTAATGAAGAGGTCGATTTGTTTGGACTTGAGTAACGTATGATATCCACCAATATGATCATGATGAGGGTGGGTTGCTACAGCTATATCAAGATGATTGACGTTTAATTGATCTAAATAATGATCAAGCCTCTCCCCCGTGTCCACAATTCCTGCATCAATTAACATTCTCTTTCCATCTGGACTTTCTATTAAAATGGCATCACCCGATTTGGTGTTCGCTTCTAAATCAAAATATCTAATTTGTAGGGCTCCTTTGTGTAAAGTTTCATCAAAGATTCCCTTATGGCTTACTTTCGCTTTCATTGCTTCTTCTTTAAATACGGTCTCTGCTTGAATATAGGTTACAAGCGGATAGGTAAAGGTCAGTAAGAAAGCTATCGCAACTATCCACTTCAGGTTTGCACACATACGAGGAGCCACTTGTCATCCCTCACTTCTTGGTAGTCTATGTAGAAGTACTTATGATGAAGCAACGGACACTTTCAAAAACTGTTCCGGTTTATTTGTTGTGATGTGCATATGTGGAGAATAACCCTTAAGCGTTTCCATCACCCTAGCCTCATCCACCGTCCATGCTCCTACCCTTACTCCATTCTCGAGTAACGTGCTTACTAACGCTTTTGTCAAATAGGCATAATGCATCGACACGCTTGTTGCCCCGGTAAAATTCAATTGATCAATCAACATAGTCGGTTGCCCAAACACTATGAACCCCGTTTCAACATGACGGTCTAATTCCTTTACCTTTCGTACACTCTCATGATCGAAAGAAGCGACCAACACTTGTGAGTACATCTTATATTTTTCAATAAGTTCAATCACCGCTTTTTCGAGACCTAAGTAGAAGTCTCCGGTTTGTTTTAATTCCACAACTATTTGGCATGAAGTAGGCTTAAACAACTGAAATACTTCTTCTAATGAAGGAATCTTTTCCTCCGCAAAAGAAGGGTGAAACCAGCTTCCGGCATCTAACTTCCGCAACTCTTCGTACGTGGATTCTTTAATAAAACCAATTCCATTTGTTGTTCTTTCTAAAGTATGGTCGTGAATCACAACCGGAACTCCATCTTTAGTTAAATGAACATCTAATTCAACCCCATAAATCCATGTTTCTTCCATCGCCAAACGAAACGCGGCGAGCGTATTTTCAGGTGCTTTGGAAGACCACCCACGATGTGCAATACATTTCATATTTGTCGACTCCTTTTCTTATCATGTGTCGTTTTCTTTTATTTGACTCCTGTATACACAAATGCTCGAATAATTTGTCGTTGCGCAAAGAAAAACGCGATTAATATAGGTAGCACAAGAATCATGTTTCCAGCCATCAAGATATTCCAAGCGATTCCACCTTCAACTTGGCGAATTTTTGTAATTCCAATCGGCAATGTTCTCGCTGCATCTGATGTTGTCATCACAAGTGGCCAAAAATAATCATTCCAATGTGTAATAAAACTAAAAAGAGCAAATGTGATTAACACAGGTTTGGCAATAGGAATCATAATCTTCATGATGATTTTCCATTCAGTTGCATCATCTAACCGAGCCGCTTCTAGCAATTCCTCAGGTACTTGCTTAAACGATTGACGCAAAAGGAAAATGCCAAATGCGCTTGATGAGAATGGAAGAATTAACGCCCACAATGTATCAAGCAATCCCCATGCACTCATTTGTAAGTAAACAGGTAAGAAAATGAGCTGCGCCGGAATCATGAGTGTAATCATCGTAAGTCCAAAAAAGAACCGGTCTCCTTTGAATTTAAATCGTGCAAACGCGTAGGCAGCCGGTATAATCGTACACATTTGTAAAAGTAAGATTCCGATCGATACGATCACACTGTTCAGAAAATACGTTAGGAATGGTCCCGAATTCCAAGCCTTGCTAAAGTTTTCCCAGTTAAGCTGTTCTGGAATCCACGTAGGAGGAAACAACATCGTTTCACCTAAGGTTTTAAAGGACGTTGACATCATCCATACAAAAGGCATCGCAAAAATACACACAAGTATAATCAGCCCAATTAAATTAATCCCTTTTAACACGATCTTTTTATCCATGCTCGTCTCCTTTTTTAACGATAATGAACCCGTCTTGCTAGCAGTCTAAAATACACAATGGTTAATAGACTAATCACAATTAATAGCACAACACCAGCAGCAGATGCGTAACCAATCTTAAAGAACCGAAATCCATTTTCATAAATGTAATAAACAAATGTATTCGTTGAGTTTATAGGACCTCCCTGAGTCATAATGGCAATCGTATCAAACACTTGAAATGATCCAATCATGCTTATAACAGCTAAGAAAAATAAAGTCGGTGAAAGCATTGGCAATGTTATTTTGTAAAAGATTCGAAACCAATTTGCTTCATCCAATTGAGCCGCTTCATACATATCTTTTGGGATACTTTGAAGACCAGCGATAAAGACCAACGTATTGAACCCAATCCCTTTCCATACAGCTACTAGAATCAATGAAAACAAGGCTTTATCAGGATGAGTTAACCACGTAACACTCGGAATCCCTACTAATCCTAAAAACCAGTTTAATAGTCCATAATCCGCGTCCATTAACCACAACCAAAGCATGGAAATTGAAACGAGTGAGATAATATGTGGGCTGAATATAGCTCCTTGCACGAAGCTATAAACCGCCCCTTGTTTGTTCAGCCATAAAGCCAGTAACAAGGAAATCGATAATGTAAAAAACACCGTAAGAAACGTATAAACTGCTGAGTTTCTCATCACTTCTATAAATTCTCTCTCATCCATTAGAGAACTGAAATTCCCAAAGCCGACAAAATCCTTTGTTAGACTAACGAAGTTCCAATCAAAGACACTAAGGTATATCATGTAAAAGATAGGATAAATAAAAAACAAACAAAAGATAATAACAGAAGGAGCAATCATTGCATATGGACGAAGCTTAATCCATGGCATCGATTTTAAACCCCCTCTAGTACGAACGGTGTTTTTCTTCCAACGGCTACATCTCTCAACCGCTCACCATTTCTATCAAAAAAATATAGGTCATCATAGGGGATCGAAATAAATACGTTCGAATCACGCTCAACAGTTGATAAGAACGTTTTAACCTGACAATCTCCTACTTTGCTTTTTATTCGGTAAATTACTTCTGCCCCTAAGGTTTCTCTTGTTACAATCTCACCAGGAATAACTAGACAATCATCATGGGTCAACGCATTTGATTGGATACTCGTATGTTCAGGTCGAAATCCTATAAAACTTGCTTGATCTCCAACATTAGGCAACAAGCCTCGAACATCTTCATACTTAATAATGTTCATGGCAGGAGTCCCTATAAATTCTGCTGTAAACGTATTGTTAGGGTCATGGTATATATCCATTGGGCTATCCACTTGTTTGACAACACCCTTGTTTAGAATAATAATTTCATCTCCCATAGACATTGCTTCAACTTGGTCATGGGTAACATAAACAAAGGTTGTTCCTAATCGTTTATGCAGTTGAATGAGCTCTGTTCTCATCTGGTTGCGCAGCTTTGCGTCAAGGTTAGACAGAGGCTCATCAAGAATAAAAACCTGTGGTTTCTTCACCATAGCTCTAGCTAAAGCGACACGCTGCCGTTGCCCTCCAGACAAATATTGAGGCTTCTTATTCAAATATGGGGTAAGTCCGACGATCTCTGAGATCTCACTAATGAGCTTTTTCCTTTCTTCTTTTGGTACCTTTTTATTTACTAATCCAAATTCAATATTTTCTCGAACGGTCATCGTTGGATAGAGGGCATAATTTTGAAAAACCATTGCTATGTTTCGTTTTCCGGGCGGAACGTCATTCACGCACTTTTCGCCAATCCATATGTCTCCACTTGTTTGCGGTTCAAGCCCGGCAATCATTCGTAACGTTGTTGATTTCCCGCACCCTGAAGGACCTACAAGGACAGTAAATGACCCATCTTTTATAGTGACATTAAGATTATTGACGACTTCCTCATCTTTAAAAGTCTTTGTCACATTTTGCAAAACAATCTGTGCCATAGATAAACCCGCTCTCTAAAAAAATTAATCAAACATTTGTTTACTTTGAAAAACCCTGGATATAGCAGAGAAGAAAGCAATGGTCTTGCTTTCTTCTCATCGCCCTTACTTCAATAATGAATTAGCTCTTTCTGCAGCTACGTCGATTGCTTCTTCGGCTGTAATGTCATCTTGGATAATGACTCTCGTAATCTCATCAGATATAATTTTTGCAATTTCTGGGTACGCATCTGCTATAGGGCGAGGTCTCGCATATTCTAATTGATCAACCGCCACTTTAAACTGCGGGAACTCTTCATACAAGGCTTGCATCTCATCGCTATTCACCGCAGACATACGACTTGGCAGGTAGCCGGTATATGAACTTGCATAGATGGTTTGTTCCGTTGATGTCATCCAATGAATAAATTCCCACGCTGCTTCTTGCTTTTCTGGATCAAGCCCCGCTGTCATAACAAGATTCGCTCCCCCTGTGGGCACTCCATAGGTCGAATTAGCAGGCATGAAAGCTGTCGTTAACTCAAAGCCTTGTTCTTCAGCCATCGCAAGCCAAAACGATAGATCGGCTGTAGAACTAAATGCCATGGCAGAACGGCCATTTGCGAAATCTTGTCTTGCAACATCGCCAGCTTCATCCCCTGTTGGCATCTTAAGAATTCCTTCTTCCTCCATCTCTTTCCAGAATTGAACAGGTGCCACACCAGCTTCTGCATTAAACGCGACTTCACTTCCATCATCAGATAACATTTGGCCTCCACTTTGAGCAACCAAGGCCTCATACATCCAAATATTTACCGGTAACGTCATGCCTACACGTTCCCCATCTGTTGTTAGTGTCTCAGCGTACTCTCTAAACTCTTCCCAATTTTTGGGGCCAGCTGGATCTAGTCCTACTTCTTCAAGAATCGTTTTATTTAGATAGAGAATAGGCGTGCTACGTAAATAAGGAAGTGCATAAAGTTGATCATTGACATACGAATTCCCCATTAGACCCGGGATAAAATCGTTCATGTCGACATCATTCTTTTCAACGAAAGGCGTTAGATTCTCCGTCATTCCAGAGTTAGCAAAAATGCCAACAGAAGCAATTTCATTTTGTGTGACCTCTGGTGCATTGCCTGCTGCAAACGCAGCTTGCGTTTTTGCATGCAAATCATCGTAAGAACCTTGATATTCTGCTGTCACATGAATTCGATCTTGTGATTCATTAAACATCTTGACCAAGTTTTCATTATTTTCGCCAATTTTATCTCCCCATGCATACCAATAGGTGATTTCTACTTTCTCCTCACTATCGACTGAAGGCTCTGAACCACTCACGCTCGATGAGCTTTCACTGCTTGTCTGATTACAGCCAACCATTAAAGCTAAAGCAAGCACAAAACCCATTGGAAACAATGCTTTTTTCATTTTCTTATCTCCTTTTCCGACTCAATATATGGATTTATCTCTTACGCTTCTAACCCTGTGACAGATACTAATGATGCACGGTATTCTCGATCAGGTTCGCTACCGCGTGCATTCGGCTGATGGGTGAAATGATTCATATGTTGGTGTAAGATGAGTGCACTGTTTTTCACAGCTTCATCCGTTACCTCAACTGCTGTAATGTTGATTTCCTCTTGATCGAGTTCCACAATTCGAAAACAATGCTGATCAAGAGCAGCTGACAATTGAACAAATGTCCAATTTTGCTGTTTGACGATTGAATCATGATGAGTATGTCCATTAAAATAAAAGCCTTGTCCCTGTTTTTGATTAAGAATGTTCCACATATCAATACTTGGATAAATGGATCCTTTTTCAAGGTCTGAATTTTTCGTTGTTTGATAGACAGGATGATGAGCAAAAACGAAAAGTGGCTTGGTTCCAGACTCTTTAACAACTTCTTCAAACCAAGCTAGTTGTTCATCATCAATCCATCCGCCCCAATCTTCATAATCCATTTCCTTAGCTGTATCTAGAAAAACACAAACGGCTTCATCCGTTGTGATTGAGTGATAACGGGCTTGTCCAGTTATTTCAAGTACGTTATTTCTTGGTTGAGCATATAAATCATGATTGCCTAAAACGTGGATAAACCGTCTTTCACGTTGATTTATAATATCGTAAACTCCTTCTAGTTCTAATGTGAGGCCGTATTTTGTTAAATCACCTAAGGAAATATGTGCATCTCCATCAATCTCTAAAAATTTTTCTAAATAGGTCTTATAAAAAGTCGATCTCGCTTCATACAGTCCTTCAATCGTTTCATCAATTGCCGAGTAATGTAAATCTCCCATTAAAACAAGTTTCATTTACAAGCACCTCTCACATTCCTTATTTTCTTTCACCTTCATTTTAGGTAGAAAATATTAACTGAACGTTTTGAGACTATAAACAAAATGTTATTTTTTACCGACAGCTTCTTTACAGACTTAATAGGATGACATTGCATCAAGCAAATTCTTTTAATCACAGAAAAAAAACGCCCAGTCGAAATTGACTGCGCGCCGGGTATCCCTTTGTTTAATAGGATCCTTTTACTCTTGTTCTTTGTTTGCATGTTTTCGGTCCAAATTCCATTTTATAAAGGCGTACACAACAAAGACCCAAAGAACTGGATGAGTAATATGTAAGCCAATTTGCGAATATCCCCCTAAAATGGTATACAATCCAATTACAGCAACAACGTAAAAAATAAAAAATAAATCGTGCTCAAACAAAGGAACATTCACTTTTCGATGCTCTTTTCTCGGTATTAATAGTTCAGCTACAACCGCTAGTAGAAAACAAAAACCAAGTATCACAAAGATCAGATTCCTGCCAACGAGTCCTCCTGTTATCCAAGGAAAATAATCCATAGCTAACGCAATCGCGATAACAATGAGAACACTAATCCTCAACCGTCTGGCTAGGATCAATCGTTTTTCCAACTGCAAAATTGTTCTCCTCCTTGCTTACAGACAACCAGTAATAATGGGCTGACACGACACAGAACATTGACGTCGCAGCTGCAACGACACCCGAATCATTTAATAATAGCAATGCAAATGAAGCAACTACTCCTGTTTGTAAAAAGAGCTGCTTATCCCGTCCTTCAAGCTGCAGTCGTCTTCGCCAAAGAATGATGGCTCCTAACAAGTAACTCGTAACAAATAGCTGTGTCCAATTTGAATGACGGAAGATCTTCATATTCATAGCCATTTTTCTCTGAATCGTATCTGTAATATAGCGAATATCTCCATTTAATAACCGATCAAATGCCATGCCTATATGGGTCTGCTCCCCTGTTAATTGTAGCATATAGAGGAAGAGGAATAATGCACTCAAAGACAGAGCAAACACAATGAGAAGAAAGCGCCATGACCACCTTTTCGTTATCATACGATAAAAGCAGAAAGCAAATGCGATTCCAGCTGATAATGTTGCCCCAGCATTTGTGCCTAGCGTATTTTTGCCAAGAATCACAATAACACAAGTAAAGAGAGGAACAATTAAAGCGACCAACCGTTTTTTTGGTATGGAATCTATTAATGGACTGATAACCATTATGGCAGAGATAATATACACTCCTGCAAACTCATTGCCGATTCCATAGTATCTTGCCCCGATAATTGGATCATAGCCTAAATATGAGCGTTGCATTAACGTAAACCCAAGGATAATATCAACAGTGATAAGTAGAAATGTAAATAACCCGATCCAAAAAATTGGTTTCTCGCTTCCCTTTTCTACAACATATCCACATAGTAAAGAGCTAGCTATTAAACCTAATACAAATCCACTTATTCCAAGTGTTTTCACAGTACCTGACAATGCAAGAAACCAAAACGGTGACCACAATGCTGATAATAGAATTAACCTCGTTATGTAGCGCCACGTTCGTCTTTTTTTTGTCCCAAATGCCCCATAAATAGCAGCACCAATTAAAGCAACGACTAAACAAGTGATATAAATGGAGAGAACACTGGCTCTACTTTTATAAATTAGCACAATTTCATCAACTGTTTGGAAAAATGGAGCTTTATCCATAACACCTACACTTGATTGCATCACTTGATTACCTGAATAGGATTCTGACGGAAGATGAAAGGAGCCGAGCAGTGTTGGAACAATATCAATACTACTTACTAAGTATTCTTGTCTCGTTGTATTTGATGTGAGGTATCCTCCCTTTTGTTGTCCCCAATAAAAAACCGGCGCCAACTGCTGCTTTTCATCATACGCTTGTTTGTTCATCATTGGTGAAATCACCCATAGCTCATCAACTTCCTGACGTGCCTGTTCCAAAAATGACTGTAACCTCTTCAATTGCCTTTCCTGTTCATTTTGAAAGTGCGACTCCTCCATATAGAACATCTGGTCATATAAACGATACAAGTCGCCCCACTCGATGACAAAGAAACGTTTTTGTTTTTCCCCAGATGTTGATAGTTTGTTAATAAGAAATTCAATATCCATCTCCATTCCATTTGGAGATCCCGCTTTCTCTTTAACAGACTGAGTAATATCGCCATTAACCGTGCCACTTTGGTCTAATGCAAGTAAGGAACCGTAACGAATTCTTTCTTCCAACGTGTCACTGTGACCATACACTTGGCGAACAATTGCCCCCTCACGCAGCATATCCCCAAAAACACCCACTTGGCCTCGGTGCGTTCCCAGTTCATTTTTATTATTTAAACGATGGAAATCGGGATGCAATAAGCCTTCTGTTCTTCTTATCCCAGTCAATTGATGGACCCACTCACTTGCAGGAAACCCATTCACTTCTTCTGTTGCTTCATAGCTATTCCATCCTTGGACGCCAACAGCCTTAGCTCCAGCTCCCATTGTGACCATATTGTTTAAATATGAATAAGGTCCATCCGGTCTGACATTCATAGCACCAATAGCAGCTTCTTCAAAGAGCTCGCTCGTTCCCTCATTGTGGATAAACCAATGCGCTTCCGTCATAGACAGTCCAGGAACTAAAATAACAGCTATTTTTTCCTTTTTGTCTGTCGTTTCAGCATAACTCAACAAATTACTTTGGAAACTAATTAGTATTATTAAAAGTAATATAAGCTTTCTCCACATCTCTCTCAAACCTTTTTGGGCTAATTTTCTGACATATCCACAATATCCACACAGTTATTAACAGTCAGATTACCGTTTTTTAAGGGGTTTGCTTACTTATTCACATTATCCACTGAGTTATCCACAAATAAGTTAATAACAATTTTATTCACGTGTTTTCTAGTATTTTCGTGTTTACCCACAATGTTAACAATGTTGTGGATAAAATTTGCTAACAACTTTTTACGAAATACGACAAAAAACAACTTGAGTTTAGCCATTTCACTACCGTTTTAAACCAAATTTCAACAGGAAGCACCAATCCTTCTCTTTCTAAACTAAAAAAACCACTTATTGCTAGCATTCGCGCCAATAAGTGGTTTTAAACATATTTACTGTTGTTCTAAGTCAAGTCCAGGGTTTCCATTCAAATCGTAGGAAGCAAACTTCTGACTTTTCCATTTAACACTAGCTGCAGCACCTATCATAGCTGCATTATCCGTACAAAGCGATAAAGGTGGAATTCTCAAATCAACTTTAGTTGCTTGAAATTCGTTCTCTAATGCTTGGCGTAAGCCTTTATTAGCTGCTACACCTCCAGCTAATAATAGTTGGTTTACTTCATATTTTTCAACTGCTCGCCTTGTTTTTCCTACAAGAACATCAATAACACTTACTTGAAAACTTGCTGCTACATCTTCAATTTTCACTTCTTCACCACGCTGTTTAAAATTGTGCAATGTGTTAATAACAGATGATTTCAATCCACTAAAACTAAAATCAAACGAGTCTGGCTCTAACCACGAGCGAGGAAACTCAATTGTTTCACTTCCCTCTGCAGCAAGTCGATCGATGTGCGGACCTCCCGGATAAGGTAAACCAAGCGTCCTTGCAACTTTATCATACGCCTCTCCTACTGCGTCATCTCTTGTCTCGCCGATAATTTCAAAATGACCATCTTCCTTCATATAGACAAGTTCCGTATGACCACCTGAAACAACCAATGCTAACAATGGAAACGTAATCGGTTCAACAAGCTGATTCGCATAAATATGTCCAGCAATATGATGTACACCAATCAATGGAATATTATGCGCAAAAGCAATCGCTTTCGCCGCATTGACACCGATTAACAAAGCCCCGACAAGACCTGGTCCTTCCGTCACAGCAACAGCATTTAAGTCTGCAAAAGATACATTTGCCTCCTCCATTGCCTGTTCAATAATGATCGTAATTTGTTCCACATGATGCCTGGATGCCACTTCAGGAACAACCCCACCAAACCTTTTATGACTTTCAATTTGAGAAGATACGACATTACTTAAAATCTTCGTTCCATTTTCAATGACCGCAGCTGACGTTTCATCACAACTTGTCTCAATCGCTAATATTATTTCCTTTTCACTCATCATCTAGATTCACCCACATCACTAAAGCATCTTCTAAATTATCAGCATAATAATTTTTCCTTATGCCACCTTCAACAAACCCCATCTTTCGGTAAAGTTTTTGCGCAATTGTATTTGTCACGCGTACTTCTAATGAAAGTTTCGAAACACCCATTTGCCTCAAAAAAGAAATGACATATTGTAATAGCCTTTCCCCATGCCCTTGTCCTCGACTTTTCGAGTGAATGGCTATATTCGTCACTTGAGCCTCGTCCATTACTATCCATAATCCACAATATCCTATGATCTCACCTTCCACTTCATAAACAAGGTATTGTGCAAATTGATTCGATGTTAGTTCGTTTAGAAAAATCGTCGGATCCCATGGCGTAGTAAAAGCATCACGCTCCACTTCCATTACTACTTCTAAATCTTCAATTGTCATAAAACGAACCGTCTCTTTTTCCTGCTCAATCATTTTTCATGTCCTTTTCTTTCTGAGCCTTTTGCCAATTAGCTTCCGCTTCTGCTAGTTGTAAATAATTCGGTACAAACGAGTGTACAGAATCAATATCTGCCGTTAGTGTCCTACCTAATCTCGCTAATTCTGCAGGCCTCGGCAAAGCCATCGATCCAGTAGCAAAGTGAGCATTATCCCCTAGTTTTTCACGAATCATCACTTCATGCATCGAAACATCTTGTCCAACAAATAATACAGGTTTTCTTAATTCTTGTAAGTAAACAAGCCAATCTTCTAACATTATTAAACGGTCATTCATTATTTCTAATACGTCGATTCCCTTTGTTTCATAATGGCCCGTATAGACTTGTCCACGTCTTGCATCCATAATTGGAGAAATAACACCTTGAAAAAAACGGCCAGTCTGTGCTAGCACAGCAATACTTGATACACCTATAACCGGTATATTTAATGACCAAGCAAGCGTCTTGGCTGTTGTGACGCCAATCCGAACCCCAGTATAGGATCCCGGTCCATTAGCTACAACAATTTTCTCTAATTCATTCGGTTTGACGTCAACTTCACCCATTAATTGATCTATAGCTGGCATGAGCCTAATCGAATGATTTTTTTTAATATTTGTTGTTACTTCACCTAATGTTCGATCGCCCTCTGTAACAGCTATCCCCATGACAAATGATGATGTATCAATCGCTAATGTTTTACTCATAACGCAACTCCTTTAATAACTCCAAAGAACGGACCCCAGTCGTTTGCACCGTAATTTCCCTACTTGTTTCCCCTAAATGGAATAAAGAAATCGCGAGGCGGTCCTCTGGCAACTGATTTGGAATCATGCTAGGCCATTCAATTACAGAAACACCTTCACCATAAAAGTATTCCTCTAACCCCAAATCCTCCATCTCATCTTCCATTCGATACACATCCATATGGTAAAGGGGGATGCGCCCCTTATATTCTTTGATAATTGTAAAAGTTGGACTATTTACAACACGTTTGACACCCAGCCCTTTTGCAAATCCCTTTGTAAAACTTGTCTTCCCTGCACCAAGATCTCCTTCAAGCGTAATCACATCACCAGGTTGCACAATTTCCGCTAATTTCTCCGCTAGTTGCATCGTCTCTTCTGGCGACTCTGTTTTAAGCTTCCACTCTTCCACTACCTTCACCCGCGCTTTTTGAAATGATTATATCCGTTCTTTTCTACCTTTTTCATTTTATTTTCTTCTATTAAAAATACACCAGGCTCTCCCTCTTCCACAAACCCAACGACCTCGAACATTAGACCTTTTTGGTGAAATTCCTTTTCTAAGTCTTTTGAATCCTCTTTTGGAACCGTCCCAATCAATACAAAGTCTTCTCCGCCAAATAACGCATACTTTAACTGCCTCTCCTTGGGATATGAGCGCATTGCTTTGTGAATCGGTAGCTTGTCTGATTTAATTATGAATTTTGCCTGGCTTGCTTCTGCTAACTCATTCGCTTCACTAGCGACACCATCACTCACATCATTTAAGGAAATGCGCTTGTTTGACGTTGAAAGGATCCTCCCTTCTATTACATGAGGAAGCGGCTCCTGGTGAGCTTTAACAAGTTCTTGCTCCTCTTTAGAAAAAGGACCATGTAATCCTTTTTCAAACAATAAATCTAGCCCAGCTGCTGACGTACCAGCATACCCCGTTAGAAAAATAAGGTCCCCTTCCTTAGCCTGATCACGATATCTAGCTTTCCCACGTTCCACTGACCCAATTGCCGTCACCGTTAAAACAAGAACATCATTTGTAGATACCGTATCTCCACCAATTAAATCCATTCGATGTGTTTCTGCTAACTCATTCATCCCTTTATATAATTGAGTTAACTCCTCTTCCGTCCATGATGGCGGCACAGCGATTGACACAAGATAATAGGTAGGAATCGCCCCCATTGCAGCAAGATCACTAACATTGATTGCTAACCCTTTTTTCCCTATTTGATAGGGACTAAGTGTATCACGACGAAAGTGAACTCCTTCAACCATTGTATCTACACAAACGACTTGTTCCATTTGATCCGAACTAGAATAAACAGCTGCATCGTCCCCTATTCCACGAACAAGCCCTTTTTGATAAATCTCTTTTGGGGAAATTTTTGTAATAAACGCGAACTCATCTTCCATTGTAACCGACCCTCTCGACCAAAATCATAAATCTGCAAAAAAACCTTAGGATTTCTACATACCTAAGGAGTATCTCTTTTAGTTTATCCGATTTTAACCAAAATGCCCAAGTAATTAGATACAGAGAAAGAAAAACTATTGTTTTAAGCCCCTATAAAGAAAACTAACTTAAACAAACAAAAACTATTTAGGATAAGGCTTTATCCGTTTACGAAACGTTTTCTGCATAGAAAAAGCCGAAACATATTCGTTTCGGCTTCTTCTTGGTATTGCGGGGGACGGATTTGAACCGCCGACCTTCGGGTTATGAGCCCGACGAGCTACCAGGCTGCTCCACCCCGCGTCGTTTTAAAGTAACTGATGATGCTTATTCGAAGAAGTTATCTTTTCCTCTTCTAGTTTCGCTTTGCAGTGTATGCGTCAAGACATGTCGTAGCTTACTCGACGATGTTTTGCTGTATGCTCCACCCCGCGTCGTTTTAAAGTAAACTGATGTCTCTACACTAAATTAGTATAGTCAATACTAACATATTTTATACAAAGAAATTTGCCTGGCAACGTCCTACTCTCACAGGGGGAAGCCCCCAACTACCATCGGCGCAAAAGAGCTTAACGACCGTGTTCGGCATGGGAACGGGTGTGACCTCTTCGCTATCGCCACCAGACTACTTTCTCTGACACAAGTTCTATAATAACATGTTCTCAAGCTGAACACAAGCTTCTTTTACATTTTTTCG
Organism: Halalkalibacter flavus; assembly: GCF_036663575.1. Lineage (NCBI taxonomy): Bacteria > Bacillati > Bacillota > Bacilli > Caryophanales > Bacillaceae > Halalkalibacter > Halalkalibacter flavus. The sequence continues at coordinate 9,816 of NZ_JAWRVK010000051.1, read as the reverse complement.
CAACACAACAAGGGGGATGTCTCAAAAGGTCTGTTTTTGACCTTTTGAGACACCCCCGAAGCAATGTAGCGAACGGAGCCATTACCACCTCTGTTACGGCCTTTTGGGACAGCCCCATTCCCCATTACTTCGCTGTGTCGATCGCTTGAACAAAAGCGTCGATAATATCCTTCTCGTCTTCAATCCCTACTGAAATACGTACCAATTGCGTACCAATTCCAAGTTCTTTTCTAAGTTTATCGGGAACCGTACGATGAGATGTGCGAAGTGGATAAGAAACCGTTGTTTCAACACCCGCTAATGTAGGGGCAATTTTTACCCATCCAAGCGAGCGGAAAAACTCCTCAACATTTACATTGTCAGCTAAATCAATACTAACCATAGCTCCATTTCCTTTTTCAGACACATATTCAGGGTAAAAGACACGAGCCACTCCCTCGTGAGTCTCTAAGGCTTCAGCAAGCATTTTCGCATTATGACTTTGTCGCTCCATACGTAAACTTAATGTCTTTAAGCCACGACAAGCGAGCCAAGCCTCAAATGGACTCAAGTTGCACCCAAGAGTAATCACTTTGCCCTTTGCCTTATCAATAAGCGATTGCTCCCCAACAAGAACCCCTGCGGTTACATCGCTATGTCCTCCGATATACTTTGTCGCACTATGGACAACAAGATCGGCACCGAGTTTGGCAGGCTGCAACAAATAAGGAGTAGCAAATGTATTATCAATCATCGTCTTAACACCTTTTTGTTTCGCTAGAGCAATGACTTCCTCAAGCCTCTCCACTCGAAGCAGCGGGTTTGTTACAGATTCCGTATAAATCAAAACCGTTTTATCTGTGAAAGCTGCGTCTACTACGTTCAAATCTTGAAAGGAAACAAAACTAACATCAATGCCAAAGTTAGGCAGCTCCTGTGCAAACATCTGATACGTTCCTCCATATAAATCATCAGATGCCAAAACATGATCTCCTGGATTTGCAACGGCTAATACTCCTGCTAATATTGCTGACATTCCTGATGATGTGGCAATTCCATCATCAGTCTCCTCAAGTAAGGCGATACCCTTTCCAAGATCATCTGTATTTGGATTGCTATATCTAGAGTATAGGTATTCTTTTTCCCCTTCATAGAAACTTTCCATATCATCTAAATCAGTAAAAACAAAAGCTGATGTTTGATAAATCGGCTTTGCTTTACTTGCATTTCTTGCTGGTTCTTTTGTTTGAAAATGTACAGTCTTCGTATTAAAATTTGTTTCTCTCATCTTCCCATCCCCTAATCTATGATTACTTCGTGATTGAAAAACCAAATACAAACATTGTGATTGACCCTACAATAGTCAAGCTTGTGTAAGCAATAAGTGGTTTCCATGCTTTCTTTTGATAAAGTTGTACCGTTTCTGTACTAAAAGTTGAAAACGTTGTAAATGCCCCAAAAAAGCCAATAGCTATAAGCAAGAAAGCTGGTTCTTCATAGGCTCCAAGTGGAATCGCACCGTAATAGCTACCGTAGAAAAGCCCTAATCCGAGGGATCCAAGTACATTCACTATTAACATCGCGATTGGAAACGGCGGCTTAGGAAACCTACTCATTATGGCAAGGCCCAATAAATAGCGACAAATAGCTCCTAGTGCTCCTCCAACACCGACCAGTAGTAGGTTCATCCCTGCCCCACCTCCAGCGAAGCTTGTCTTTTTCCTACCTTTTTTCCCAATAGATAGCCAACTAGTGCAAACACTATTCCTCCAAAAACCGATAGTATAATATACAATGCACTGAGCCACCATGTATGCTCTAGAAACAAAAAGACACTATCGCTAGCAAGAGTTGACATTGTAGTAAACCCACCACATAAGCCAACACCAAGCCCTACCTTAAGCCATTCACGTGGGACTTTTATAATAAACCACCCAGTCAAAAAACCTAGAAGCAAACTTCCACCTAAATTCTCAATGATCGTACCAATTGGATAACCTGTTGCTAATGTATAGAGATTTAAATAATAGCGGAGGCTTGTCCCAATAGCTGAGCCAATCGCAATCATCCCTATATTTTTCCATAAATCATGCTTCAAAATAGACGCTCCTTAATTCGTACGAATAGTTTGATTTTATCTCACTCTAGAGTCGGGAGCAAGGACCTAACTTGCTCTAATATTAACCATCAAGTAAATCTATTGTTATGTGCCTAGTATTCTCTTACGAACGATTGAACAAGTCTTGCATATTCTATAGAAGGATGCGAGAAACTCAATAATTCAAAAATGGGGACAAATTATTTGCTACACTTTGCAACTACGAAAGCAGATTATTTCTAAAAATTATTCCTTTGTTAAGGAGGTGCATGTGAACGATGAATGCTGATCCAGAACCCCTTAGTCAAACTTTAAATAAACATTTATTTAAACACCACATGCACCTTTCTGCCTGTGGTGACACATCTTAGAAGGAGGTCATAACATGGCTAGACTTAACAATGAAACAAAAGATGACTACACTAATCACCTAATAGAATTACTAAAGAAAGACGCGAACCTTCAATTCCGTGAAGAATTCCTGCAGTTACATCCAACTGACCAAGCTGAAATTTATGCGAAACTGGTAAAGGAACAAAGGCAAAGTCTTTATGAAATGATCAATCCAGAGGAAATGGCCGATATCTTCCAAGCTCTTGAACTGCAAGAACAAAAAGAGTTAATCCTTGAACTTGACCAACATTACACTTCAGAAATGATAACCCATCTGTACACAGATGATGCAGCTGACTTACTCTCTCAACTAGATGAAAGCGCGGCGCACGCTCTCTTAAAAGCAATGGATTTAGAGGATGCTAATGATGTAAAAGAGTTAATGGCCTATCCGCCTAAAACTGCTGGTGCAATTATGACAAAAGAATTCATTTCACTTGCTTCCTCACATAGTGCACAACAAGTGATAGAGCAATTACGAGAAGAAGCGCCGAATGCCGAAACCATCTATTATTTATATGTCGTCAATGAACAGGATCAACTAGTAGGTGTTGTCTCTTTGAGAGACTTGCTTACAGCACAATCAAATGAGTTAGTTCAAAACTTAATGAGTTCTCGCGTTGTCTCCGTTGATTCAGACACCAATCAAGAAGAAGTCGCCAAAATGATTAAAAAATATAACTTCTTAGCTGCCCCCGTTGTTAGTTCAGATGGAACCTTACTAGGGATTGTTACCGTTGATGATGTTATTGATGTTTTAGAGGACGAAGCTACTGAAGACTTAGGTGAATTTACAGCAGCTAGAGGGGCAACTGATATAAACGTTTCAGCATTTACAGCCGCAAAATTACGTTCTCCTTGGATTGTCCTCCTTATGTTTTTTGGGCTTCTTACTGCTGGAGTAATAGAACAATTTGAAGAAACACTGAATCAAATCATTTTACTCGCTGCTTTTATCCCCTTATTAATGGGGTCAGCAGGAAACGCTGGTACACAATCACTAGCAGTTGTTGTACGCGGTCTTGCACTGGGGACACTTGAGAAGAAAGGGCTCTTCCGAATTCTCTTAAAAGAGTTCAGCACCGGTATGATGATTGGATTCATTTGTGCAATGACGTTATTACTGATCATTCCGATTTTTTATGGTAGTTATATGGTAGCTGTTATTGTTGGTATATCCATCTTTTGTTCGTTAAGTGTTGCAACAATTGTTGGGGCAACGGTTCCTCTTATCATCCATAAATTTAAAATAGACCCTGCCTTTGCCTCCGGCCCTTTCATTACAACTGTAAATGATATATTAGGGTTGTTAATCTACTTTACAATTGCAACAAGCCTGCTTCATTACTTGTAAACTATTGAAATTATTAATAGAACATTTGATTAGAGTAACTTACAACTAAATGTGGTGGTTACTCTTTTTATCTTCCAAAAGATCTCAACTCGTTTCCTGTTTGAAAATTCGATATAATGGGATTAGCCTCTTTTAGAATAGGAAGATACTATGGAAGTATTAAAGCACTTAATTTTTGAATATGGTTATTTTGGAATTTTTATTGCACTTGTAGGTGGGATCGTTGGGCTTCCTTTGCCTGACGAAGTATTGCTCATTACTATTGGATATTATGCCTATCTTGGTAGAGTTGATTTAATCACTGCAATAATAAGTTCTTATCTTGGATCGGCAATTGGAATTACAATCAGCTATATACTCGGAGCTAAATTAGGTCTTCCATTCCTTTTGAAATATGGGCCTAAACTCCATTTATCTCATACTAGAATAAATAAAGCTCAACAATTGTTCGAGAAGCATGGAGCTTGGCTCTTATTAATTGGTTATTTCATACCAGGCATAAGACATATTACAGGATATCTAGCTGGTATCTCTCGATTGAAACTTAAAACTTTTGTGCTCTACTCTTATGTAGGTGCCTTATTTTGGGTTACCCTATTTGTTTTATCTGGCTATGAACTTGGGATTAGATGGTACTTTGTTAAACAATCCTTTGAAACATACAAGTTTGTTATTTATTTTGCTCTTTCAGCTTTCATAGCTGTCATGTCAATCGTCTTCTTTTTTAAACTCAAAGCAAAGAAAACTTAACCATCTGATTCAGATGGTTAGGTTTTTTTAAATATGCAAGCCTTCAATCTTATAAAAAGGAACTATTTGCTTGGACAAAGAACTGTGATTGTTCATAGTTATAAGTGACTTTTGAAAAGTCAAATGGCTGACCATTGGTTAAATGAAAAATTGTTTCCACGCATAGTTTAGGTGACCCAGCTTTCAATCCTAAATACCCCGCTTCTTCCTCACTTAGCTTATCCACTTGAAGGTACATATCGGAGAAGCCGACCTTTAATCCCAATCCTTCCTTAATGTAATCAAAAATGGATTCAGAAACAATTTCGCTATTCAAATAAGTAATGATCGATTTATTATAAAACGATTCTTCCAAGCATAACGTTTGTCCATTTATATAACGAACTCTTTTTACATAATAAACATCTTCATCACGGCCAATATTTAAGTTAGCAGCTGCTTCTTCTGTTGGCTTCCTTACTTCCAATTCAATTACTTCCGACGTGACATGAAAATCCTCTAAGTTCTCTTTAAACCCTTGATTAGAAAGGAGACTAATATACCCTTTTCTCTTATGTCTTCTTACAAAAATTCCGCTGCCTCTTACTTGGAATACGACTCCTTTTCTTTCTAATAGATCTAAAGCCTTAATAATCGTACTTTTACTCGCTTCAAATTGAGACATTAATGTTTCTAAAACGGGCAGTTTATCTCCTTGTTGAAGCTTATTATCTTCAATATACTTTTCAATTTCATTTGCGATTTGCTGATACTTTAACATATCCATTACCCCATTAGTTTGTTTGTCTCACTTAATAACAAAATTATAGCATAAACTTATCAAAAGCTCATTCAATCCCACTATACACAAATAAGTATTTTATAAATGTATTGATTAATTATACCGGTACAATTATAATGTGAATGTATAAAGGATTATAAAGGGGGGTTTAAAGTGTCAGGAAAAGTTAGAGATTACACGAAGCTGGCGAGTGACATTTTAGAAGCTGTTGGTGGAGAAGAGAATGTTGTTGGAGTAACACGTTGCGCAACTAGGCTTAGAATCGTACTAAAACGATCTAAACCAGAAGCCAAACAAAAAGTATCATCTTTGCCAGGAGTCATTACCGTAGTAGAAAATAGCGGACAATTCCAAGTTGTCATTGGGCAACATGTAGGAGAAGTCTATGAACAATTCTCAAGTTTAGCTAGTGTTGACACATCCGATGAACAAAGTGAAAACAAAGGAACAATTTTAAATCGTGTCATTGCGACTATGTCAGCAGTATTTGCACCATTTATTTACATCTTAGCTGCAGCCGGTATTATACAAGGTTCATTAATTGTTATAAATTTATTGTTCCCTGCCTTTGCAAATACAGGGACTTATCAAGTTTTCAGCTTTATTTCATGGGCTCCATTTACGTTCTTACCTATTTTTATCGCCATTACCGCATCGAAACATTTTAAAACAAACACCTATATTGCGGTAGCTTGTAGTGCTGCATTAGTAAGTCCAACATGGGCAGAAATCGCTGCACAAATTGCAGCTGGTGAGACCGTTACGTTCTTAGGGATTGCCTTATCTGAAACCGTATACACATCATCTGTCCTACCACCACTCTTTTTAGTGTGGATCTTGTCTTACCTTGAAAAGTATTTAAATAAAAACATGAATGAAGTCATTCGACCATTATTTGTTCCATTTATCTGTATGATCATCATGGTACCTTTAACGATTGCCTTAATCGGTCCTGTTACAACAGCAGGAGCAACTGGAATCGCTAATGGCTATAACTTCTTAGCAGAAACGGCACCTGCTCTCGCTGGAGCCATTATCGGAGCGTTCTGGCAAGTACTTGTTATTTTTGGAGTACATTGGGGAATCACTCCTATGGTACTAGCAAACTATGATCTATATGGCCGAGATTCATTCCAGGCGTATCAAACGATTGCGGTTATCGCACAAGTCGGCGCGGTTCTTGGCGTTATTTTAAAAGCAAGAAGTCAAGAAACTCGAAAAGTCGGGGTTTCTGCAGGTGTAACTGGGATATTTGGGATTACTGAACCAGCGATTTATGGGATTACCTTAAGGTTTAAAAAGCCATTTATTTTCGGTTGTATTTCCGGAGCGGTTGGGGCCATTGTGGCAAGTTTCTTTAACCCATATTATTTTGCCTATGCTGGATTACCAGGACCGCTAACACTTGTCAATGGAATAAGCGCTGATTATCCATCATCCATTTGGGGAATTTTAATTGGATCTGTAATTGCCATTATTCTTCCTGTAGTTCTAATTCAAATCTTTGGCTATGGTGAGGATACGGCTAAACAAGCAGGCAGTGACAGCTTAGTAAATGAGCAAGGCCAAAGCGGCAATCACTTACAAACAAATAACTCAAATAAAAATGAAGAAACACTTAATGCTCCATTTAGTGGAAAAGTCATACCACTTCACGAAGTTCCTGATGAAGTATTTAGTTCGGGAGCAATGGGACAAGGTTTAGCCATTGAGCCAACGGATAACAAACTATATGCTCCGTTTGATGGAAGTGTAGTAATGATTGCACCTACAAAGCATGCGATCGGCTTACGTTCAGAATCAGGTGTTGAAATGCTTGTTCATATTGGATTAGATACCGTTTCATTAGATGGAACACCTTTTAGTTTGCAGGTCAATGATGGGGCCAAATTCAAAAAAGGTGATCTGCTTATTACCTTTGATAAAGAGTCCATTGAGAACAAAGGGTTAAAAACGATTACACCAATTATCATTACGAATTCACATGCTTACAAAGAAGTGATCGTTTCAGATCTTACAGCTTGTACGTTAGACGAAGAATTAATGACAGTAGTGAAATAAGGAGGAAATCAAGATGAGTAAAATGCCAAAAGACTTTTTATGGGGCGGCGCTTTAGCCGCTCACCAGTTCGAAGGTGGCTGGAATCAAGGTGGTAAAGGCCCAAGTGTCGTTGATGTTATGACTGCAGGTGCACATGGTGTGCCAAGAAAAATTACAGAGACAATTGAAGCAAATGAATTTTATCCAAACCATGAAGCAATCGACTTTTATAACAACTATAAAGAGGATATCGCTTTATTTGCAGAAATGGGATTAAAATGCTTACGAACATCCATTGGTTGGAGTAGAATTTTCCCAAAAGGTGATGAGGCCGAACCAAACGAAGCAGGATTACAATTCTATGATGACGTATTTGATGAATTACTCAAGCACGGCATTGAGCCTGTCATCACGTTATCTCACTTTGAAATGCCTTTACATTTAGCAAGGGAATATGGAGGATTCAGAAACAGAAAAGTAGTAGACTTCTTCGCAAAGTTCGCTGAAGTTTGCTTCAACCGTTATAAAGATAAAGTGACATACTGGATGACCTTTAACGAAATCAATAATAAAATGGATGTCAACAATCCTCTTTTCCTATGGACGAACTCTGGTGTGACTGTAAAAGAAGGGGAAAATGCTAAAGAAGTGATGTATCAAGCAGGACATCATGAATTGCTTGCAAGTGCATTAGCTGTCGCAAAAGGAAAAGAAATAAACCCAGACTTCCAAATTGGAGCAATGGTTTCACATGTACCGATCTACCCTTATTCTTCAAACCCTGAAGATGTTATGTTAGCAGAGGAGTACATGAGACAACGCTACTTCTTCCCTGATGTACATGTGCGTGGGTATTATCCTAGCTATGCGTTGAAAGAGTTTGAAAGAGAAGGCTATGATATTAAGTTTGAAGATGGAGATGAAGAAATCTTAAAAAATGGAACTGTTGATTATTTAGGCTTCAGTTATTACATGTCTACAACGGTAAAAAGTGATGTAATAAGCGATAATACAGGTGATATCGTGAATGGTGCACTACCTCATGGTGTAGAAAATCCCTACATCAAATCTAGTGATTGGGGATGGGCAATTGATCCAACAGGCTTAAGGTACACATTAAACCGTTTCTATGACAGGTACCAAATCCCATTATTTATCGTCGAAAATGGCTTTGGCGCTGTTGATACGTTCACAGAAGATGGCTCGATACATGACCTAGAAAGGATTGATTATTTAAAATCACACATCGAGGCATTAGAAAAGGCTGTCACGTATGATGGTGTTGAACTAATGGGCTATACTCCATGGGGAATTATTGATATCGTGTCATTTACAACAGGTGAGATGAAAAAACGTTATGGCATGATTTATGTTGATCGTGATAATGAAGGAAATGGATCTATGAAGAGATATAAGAAAGATTCATTCAATTGGTATAAAAAGGTAATTGAATCAAATGGGGCACAATTAAATTATGAAAAAGTAGTGACTTCATCGCGTTAAGTTACAAAAGACATATAGCTCGAAAAAAGGCGCCAAACAAAAGGTGCCTTTTTTTGGTTATTTGCGCATGGAAGATCAACGACCGTTTATCTATATGTAGTAGGCAAGCAATTTTCGCAAAATAGAGACTTTTTTGTGATTGATATGCTTCAAAAGAGTTATTTTTTATGTAGATTGTTCATTTATGTGGGTAATTACTAATTTTTATTCTGTAACACTAAGTCGTATAAAGTTTCGTATAATCTCTTTCTGGCCGACTTGAACAATATACTGTCGGAAGTGGGAAGTTTACTGTCTTATCTCTTTATTTTGCTGTCCATACTCATTAACTTTCTGTCGAGCGAATATTAACTCACGTTGTCTTACTAATAGAAACTGTTCATCGTAGAGGTAGCATGATGTTTTTTCAGAGAAGTGTGTTCATGTTTGTAACCATTGGCTCAACCATAGAAGATGCTGCTCCTTCAGGCGCCTACTATTATACAGCGTATGTCCGTCTCTCCTATTTCCATACAGAGCGTGCCCGCCTGGCAACGTCCTGGCTCGCCAGTTCTCTTCTACGGGGGTGATTGGGCATGGTGTTCTTTCTTCGACGTTTCTCACGTCGTGTTACGAAGAGAAACAGCTCGGACTCACTTCTTTTCTTCTACTAGGAAGGCACGATGCTTTTCTTAGAAGCACTCTGTGAAGCTTACGAAAAAAAGAAGTTCGTCTCACAGGGGGACACGATGTTTTTTCAGAGAAGTATAATCACGTAGTAACCATCGGCCCATTCGAGGAAGATGCTGTTCCTCCGGAACAGAGCTCTTCAGCGCCTTGAGCATTCTGTTTATGCATATAAAAAAAGACAATCCATTGGATTGTCTTTTATCTGCCTGGCAACGTCCTACTCTCACAGGGGGAAGCCCCCAACTACC
>NZ_JAWRVK010000050.1:0-30769 GCF_036663575.1 Halalkalibacter flavus | reverse complement strand
GGGCCTTAGCTCAGCTGGGAGAGCGCCTGCCTTGCACGCAGGAGGTCAGCGGTTCGATCCCGCTAGGCTCCACCATACATACTTCAAACAAAGTCATGGATAATATCTATGGCTTTTTATTTTTTGATCTAATGTTTTAAAGGTGTTTTACTTGTTAGTGATTGGTATTTGTTTAAAAGTTCGTCTAGTTTATGACTGAAATAGATCATTTCCTCTGAAATGAGTGGGGTTTCTTTCGCTTTTTCATTTAAAAGCGTTCTGTATTGTTCAATTTCTTGCAAAAGTAATTGTTTGTCTTTCGTCATATTATCACATCCTTATCGAAAATTGGTTCCTCAATCGATTTGATAGTTTTGTGTCTTCTTTTTATACCCTTTTTTTACAGAGGTAAACATAGGAATCGTGTTATGATAGATGTAAAACTGATTTTTTGCACGTGCAAGTGAATTTTGAAACTTTTGAGGTATGTAAAACGTATGTTATGTCAGAATGAATGTAGGTAGGGGTAGTTTGATGGATACAATTGTAAAAAGGTTAATCCGGGAAGTGAGGAAAGGTGATCAACAGGCGTTTGCGGAAATTGTCGAACTCTATAAGGACAAAGTGTACCAAGTTGCCTATCGTATGGTAGGGAATGTCCATGAAGCACAGGATGTTGCACAGGAAGCTTTTTTACGTGCATATACGAACATCGATCGGTTTGATGTGAATAGAAAATTTTCTACATGGTTATTTCGCATTGCAACAAATGTAGCGATTGACCGGTTACGTAAAAAGAAGCCAGATTTTTACCTTCAGGATGAAGTGAAGGGGTCTGAAGGATTAACTTTTGAATCTCAATTGGCAGCAGACGAGGAAAGGCCTGAAGATCAGGTCGTTACGATTGAAATGCAAGAGTGGATTCAACATGAAATTAATCAACTCCCCCTTAAGTATCGTACAGCAATCATTCTTAAATATATGGAAGATCTATCCATTAGTGAAATTAGTGACATTCTTGATATACCGCAATCAACTGTTAAAACGAGAGTTCATAGAGGCAGAGAAGCTCTAAGGAAGAGAATGCGCCATGTATAGGAAGGGGTGTTAACATGAAGTGTGAACAAAAATATGAAGAATTAATTCAAAAAGTCGTCGATTCTGAAGCAACTGACGAAGAAAGAAAGCAACTGGACCAGCACTTAACTTCGTGTGCTCCTTGTAGGCAACACCTTAAAGAGTTAAAAAAAGTCATCGCTTTTGTGCAAAGTGCATCTCACATTGAAGCGCCTCCTAGTTTTACAGAAGATGTTATGGCAAGGTTGCCAGAACGGAAACAAACGTCTAAGTGGAAACAATGGACACGAAAACACCCGTTGCTTGTATCGGCGGCCGTATTCTTTTTACTCATGTTAGCAAGTGTCTCATCTCTTTGGAATACCGGCGATGAGCAGGTAGTTGTGACAGGGTCTGGTAAAGTTCAAATTGATCAAGAAAGTGGGAAAGTTATCGTACCTGAGGGTGAGGTAATCGAAGGTGACTTAATAATAAGGAATGGCCTGCTTCAAGTTGATGGAGAAGTTCAAGGTAATGTATTACTTGTTAATAGTGAATCATATTATGCGTCGGTTGGGCATGTGTCTGGAGAAATTCAAGAGCTCAATCAAGCGTTGGATTGGGTATGGTATCATGTGAAAAACTTTTTTAAAGAAGTGGTATCCTTTACAAATAATGAGGGCTCCGATAAATAGGGGCTCTCTTAATAATGTAGAATTAAACTTTGAACGTAGACTGTGATATAATGGACAAGGGAAAGAGGACCTTGCTTAGGTTCCTCTTTCGATGTATGTTAATGGTTTGGAGGAAGAGCCATGTTTTCTTTAGGAGAGTTTCGTTTGCTCAATTATGTAGGGCAAATTATCGATATATTGCTCGTTACCTATGTCGTCTATAAAGCGATCATGATTATTCGTGGTACGAGGGCTGTTCAGTTAGTTAAAGGAATTACAGTTATTCTAGCGGTTTGGTTTTTAAGCCGGTTTTTAGGTCTGCGAACGTTAGAATTTCTTATGAATCAAACATTTACATATGGCTTGCTAGCCATTATTATTATTTTTCAGCCTGAACTTAGAAGGGCGCTAGAGCAGTTAGGAAGAGGGCGTTTTTTCTCGAGCAGAACTACGCCTCAAGATGATTCTGCGAAAAAATCAATTGATGCCATAGTGAAAGCTTCTTCCTACATGGGAAAACGTAGGATTGGTGCGTTAATGTCTTTAGAACGTGAAACAGGGATGACAGATTATGTAGAAACAGGGATTCAAATGAATGCACATTTAACATCCGAGTTGTTAATTAATACGTTTATTCCGAATACACCTTTGCATGATGGAGCAGTCATCTTAAAAGGGAATACAATATTAGCGGCAGCTTGTTACTTGCCGTTATCTGAAAATCCATTTATCTCAAAAGAATTGGGAACTAGACATCGGGCTGCTTTAGGGGTAAGTGAGGTAACAGATTCCATTACCATAGTTGTATCAGAGGAGACGGGAAGTATCTCTTTAACGAAAAATGGCGAACTACATAGAGAACTAGATGAGGAAAAGCTGCGTTCTTTGTTAGAAAGAGAGCTGTTATTTGAAAGTAAGCAAGCAACCACTTCACGTTGGCAGTGGGGAGGGAAGAAAAATGGATAAGTTGTTCAACAGCCATTGGTTTGTTAAGATCATCTCTTTCTTTATTGCCTTGATGTTGTTTACAATGGTGAACATTGATAATATGGCTTCTCAGCCTGGAGTATTACCATCTATCTCTCCAGCTTCATATACGTTAGAAGACGTGGAGTTATCGGTTTACTATGATGAGGAGAATTATGCGATCACAGATAAAACAGAACATGTTCAAGTGAATTTAAAAGGGCCTCAGAGCTCTCTTACTTTGTTTCAGTTGACAAGGCCTTCCTATGAAGTGTTTGTCGATGTTAGAGAACGAGGAGAAGGTGTTCATACGTTAAGTGTACAGCATCGTAACTTTCCAAGTGATTTAAGTGTTTCAATTGTACCTCAATATGTGAGAGTGGAACTTCAAGATAAGCAAACCGTTTCTTTCCCAGTTCAAGTAGATATTATTAATTCTAGTGAAGTTGAGGAAGGTTATACGGTTGGAACGCCTATTGTCTCTCCCTTAAATGTTGATGTGACAGCAGCGAGAAGTCTAGTAGCGGAAGTTCATGAAGTAAAAGCGTATGTGGACGTTGCGGGAGCTGATAGAGCGATTGAAGAGACAACACCTGTAAGGCTTTATGATGAAGATGGGAATGAGTTGACGTTGTCGGTTGATCCGCAGGTTGTTGATGTAAAAGTCCCAATTACGAGTCCGAATCGTACGGTTCCAGGAAAGGTAACTCGAACAGGAGAATTACCAGACGGAGTTAGTATAAATGAAGTCAGGATTGAACCTGAAGAATTGACGGTATATGGTCCAAGAGATGTGATTGATCGTATGAATGTCGTTGAAGTAGGGACGTTAGACCTTAGTCAATTAACAGAAAGTCAAACGATAGAAATGGAAGTACCTATTCCACCAGGGGTGGAGCGTGTTACACCAGAAAAGGTGAGTGTTTCCGTATCAATTAGTACTGAGGAAGAGCAAGAATTTACGGACATACCGGTTGAAGTCATTGGTGGTCGTGATGGGGAAGAGATTACATTTAATGGAGATGAAACGAGAGAGTTAGCGATTACAGCAAGAGGTGCGGAACAACTGCTAGCAAAATTAACAGAAACTGATATACAGGCATTTGTAGATGTCAGTGATTTGTCGTCCGGTGAACACGAGATAGAGGTGCAAATTAACGGCCCTCCAAATATTCGTTTTGATTCTGCTGAAACGACAATTCCAATTGAGATTAGATCGCGTATTGAGTGATGACTTGTTTTGAAGGAGAGAATAAATAATGGGAAATTATTTTGGTACTGATGGTGTTCGTGGGGTTGCTAATACGGAACTTACCCCAGAACTAGCTTTTAAATTAGGTAGAATGGGTGGATACGTGTTAACAAAGGACACGGAGAAGCCTCGTGTTGTGATTGGTAGAGATACACGTATTTCAGGAGAAATGCTAGAAAGTGCACTTGTTGCAGGACTACTTTCGATTGGAGCAGAAGTGATGCGACTTGGAGTCATTTCGACTCCTGGTGTCGCGTTTATAACAAAGGCCTTAAGTGCAAACGCGGGTGTGATGATTTCAGCTTCTCATAACCCTGTTCCTGATAATGGAATTAAGTTTTTTGGCCCCGATGGATTTAAATTATTAGATAATCAAGAAGCTGAAATTGAGCGTCTTTTAGATAGTGAAGATGAACTTCCTCGACCAACAGGAGGGGCTCTTGGCGTAATAACCGACTATTTTGAAGGTGGACAAAAGTATCTTCAATACTTAAAACAAACAGTTCAAGAAGATTTTTCAGGCATTCATATCGCTTTGGATTGTGCACATGGAGCTGCATCATCATTAGCTCCTCATTTATTTGCTGATTTAGAGGCAGATATTTCAACAATGGGAACATCCCCAAATGGTATTAATATTAATGAACATTGTGGGTCAACTCACCCAGATGCGCTTTCAGCTTTCGTTCTTGAAAAGGGTGCACAAATTGGTCTTGCCTTTGACGGAGATGCTGATCGGTTAATCGCTGTCGATGAGAACGGTGAAGTCGTTGATGGTGACAAAATCATGTTTATTTGTGCGAAGTACATGAAGGAACAAGGTTGGTTAAAGCACAATACTGTGGTGTCAACAGTAATGAGTAACCTCGGTTTTTATAAAGGGTTAGAAGAGTTAGGAATTGAGGCTAAACAAACATCTGTCGGAGATCGGTATGTGATGGAGGAGATGAGAAAAGGTGGGTATAATATCGGCGGTGAACAATCCGGTCATATAATCTTCCTAGATCACATTACGACTGGTGATGGATTATTATCAGCGCTGCAACTCGTTAATATTATGAAGGCGACAAATATGCCATTATCAAAGCTCGCTTCTGTGATGGAAACATTCCCTCAAAAATTAGTAAATGTTCGAGTTACAGATAAGAATGCGGTCACTGAAAACGCAAAAGTGAGTGCAGTGATTGGTGAGGTCGAGGCTCAAATGGCAGGGGAAGGCAGAGTTCTTGTTCGACCTTCTGGAACAGAGCCGCTTGTCCGAGTAATGATTGAAGCAAAGACTAAAGAGCTTTGTGATCAATATGTTGATCAAATTGTAGAGGTTGTTAAAGCAGAAATGGGTCTAGACGAATAAAAGTGTATATATGCATAAGTGGCACAAAACAGGCTGCTTATGCATACTTTTTTATATAGAGTCAGACTCACTCTTTGAAAAAGTTTGTTAAATATTTACTTCTCATTGACGATTTAAGATGGGTAAGGTATGATAAAGCAAGTCAATAATGGAAAGGAGGATCGAAAAAGAAAAATGTAAAGCGCCTGGACTATAGTGGATATAGTTGACGAGGAGAGGGAGTATCGAATGTTCGGCGGATGCCCTCCGGTTGTAAGCATGACAACCGTTAAACTTCTGAGTAAAACAAGGAGGCAACTCTTTGCACAAAGCCAGAAGTAAGCATGCCTTCTAAAAAAAGATAAGAGTGGGGGTAAGTTTGCCCTCAAGCTTCTTGCCCCCAACTTCGGGAGGTAATTATTTATGTGCGGAATCGTTGGATATATTGGATCAGAAGATGCGAAAGAAATTTTACTACGTGGATTAGAAAAGTTAGAATATCGTGGCTATGACTCAGCAGGGATCGCGGTTGCAAACGATGATGGAGTTCACGTATTTAAAGAAAAAGGTCGTATTGCAGCACTACGAAATGTTGTAGATGAAAAAGTTGATGGAACGGTAGGAATAGGTCATACACGTTGGGCTACGCATGGAGTACCAAGTCGTACGAATGCTCACCCGCATCAAAGTGAAACAGCACGTTTTACACTTGTTCATAACGGTGTTATTGAAAACTATGAACAGTTAAAGAGTGACTATCTAGAAGGTGTAGACTTACAAAGTGATACGGATACAGAGATTATTGTTCAACTTGTTGATCGTTTTGTGAAAGAAGGTCAAACGGTCGAAGCAGCATTTAGCCATACATTATCTTTATTAAAAGGTTCTTATGCGATTGCGCTTCTTGATAAACAGAACTCTGACTTAGTCTATGTTGGAAAGAATAAGAGTCCGCTTCTTATAGGTGTTGGCGATGGTGTGAACGTAATTGCTTCTGATGCGATGGCAATGTTACAAGTAACTAATCAATTTGTAGAAATTATGGATAAAGAAATTGTCCTAGTATCACGTGATGACATTACGATCAAAACACTTGATGGTACAGTAATGTCACGTTCTCCTTATAAAGCAGAACTAGATGCGAGCGACATTGAAAAAGGTACGTATCCTCATTTTATGCTAAAAGAAATTGATGAACAGCCTTTTGTTATCCGTAACATCATCCAAAAGTATCAAAATGAGGATGGAACCGTTCGTTTGGATGAAGATATTCGCAATGCAATGAAATCTTCTGATCGTATTTATATTATTGCTGCAGGAACTAGCTACCATGCTGGTCTTGTTGGAAAACAGCTGATTGAAAAAATAGCTCAACGTCCAGTAGAAGTTCATATTGCAAGTGAATTCTTGTATAATATGCCGCTTCTATCAGAAAACCCACTCTTTATTTTTATTTCACAAAGTGGTGAAACAGCCGATCTTCGTGGTGTATTAGTTGATGTGAAAGAAAAAGGATACAAAGCATTAACCATTACAAATGTACCTGGTTCAACACTTTCTCGTGAAGCAGACTTTACGTTACACACGTATGCGGGTCCTGAAATTGCAGTTGCTTCGACGAAAGCTTACACAGCACAAATGGCTGTTCTCACACTGCTAGCTGTTGATACAGCAAATGCAAAAGGGATTGAGCTTGATTTTGATCCTATTCAAGAGCTTGGAATTGTTGCAAGTGCAATGGAAACTCTTTGTGATCAAAAAGAAAGATTAGAGCAAATCGCTCGAGATTACCTTGCTGTAACAAGAAATTGCTTCTTCATTGGCCGTGCGGCTGACTACTTTGTTTGCTTAGAAGGTGCTCTCAAGTTAAAAGAAATCTCTTATATTCAAGCAGAAGGATTTGCTGGTGGAGAGTTAAAGCACGGGACAATTGCCTTAATTGAAGACGGCACTCCAGTGATTGCGATTGCAACACAAGAACATGTTAACCTAAGTATTCGTGGAAATGTTAAGGAAGTTGCAGCTCGTGGAGCTAATCCTTGTATTATTAGTATGGAAGGCTTAGAGCATGATGGAGATGCGTTTGTTATTCCAAAGGTGCATGAACATCTAACATCACTAGCAACTGTTATTCCGCTACAGTTAATCTCTTACTATGCAGCTCTACACCGTGATTGTGACGTTGATAAGCCTCGTAATTTGGCGAAAAGTGTAACGGTTGAATAATACAAAAAGCTGTTTCAAATTCAAAAGAAGAGACGGAAATGGTTCCGTTCTTTAGGCGCCTTGAGAGGAGAAACCTAATCCTCTCAGTGCTAAGGGGTTGTGCCAAAGGTCAGAAATTGACCTTTGGCACAACCCTTTTTTAGTTTGTTTTCGATAATTCGCTTAGTAAAAAGTTTTAACTTTTACTGAGTCAGTTGTTAAGCGTTTTAAATTAGACAACATGTTTCCTTTCAATAACTCCTAGCCTTATAATTGATAGCGCTCTCGTACTATGGGTATATAAAAATGTTAAGGGCTTAAGTGACGTTATGAAGTATAGTCACTTCATATGTACCATTGCTACACCGCTTATGATAACGGTTTTTATTAACAAATAGTATAGGTGAAATTTTTTTTTAAAAACTTTGTACGTTCAATAGACAAACTAAGTTACTGGTGCTATAATAAAAACAGATGAAAGCGATTTCTACCAAAACAATACATTGGGGGTTAAACAAATGAGCTATTTTAAAAATGTTAATCATGTAAAATTCGAAGGTGCTAATTCAACAAATCCTTTCGCATTTAAGTATTACAACCCAGAGGAAAAAATAAACGGACAAACAATGGAAGAGTTACTTCGCTTTGGTGTTTCTTACTGGCACACATTCACTGGTGAAGGTAATGATCCATTTGGAGCTGGTACTGCTGTACGTCCATACGGTCACCTATCAGGAATCGACCTTGCGAAAGCTCGCGTAGAAGCTTCATTTGAATTTTTTGAAAAACTAGGTGTTCCATATTTCTGTTTCCACGATTTGGATATCGCACCTGAAACAGATTCACTAAAAGAAACACTTAACAACATTGATGAAATTGTTGCTATGATCAAAGATTACATGAAGACAAGTAAAGTGAAATTACTATGGAATACAGCAAACATGTTTACTCACCCACGTTGGGTACATGGAGCGGCAACAGCACCAAATGCAGATATTTTTGCTTACGCTGCTGCAAAAGTGAAAAAAGGTCTTGAAGTTGGTAAAGAACTAGGAGCAGAAAACTATGTATTCTGGGGTGGACGTGAAGGATATGAGACACTTCTAAATACAGATATGGGACTTGAGTTAGATAACCTTGCTCGTTTCTTCCATATGGCAAAAGATTATGCAAAAGAAATTGGTTTTGATGCTCAATTCTTAATCGAGCCTAAGCCGCAAGAGCCAACTAAGCACCAATATGATTTTGATGTTGCAACAGGTCTAGCGTTCTTACAAAAATATGATTTACAAGATACTTTCAAGTTTAATATCGAAGCTAACCATGCTAC
This sequence comes from Halalkalibacter flavus, assembly GCF_036663575.1. Taxonomy (NCBI): domain Bacteria; kingdom Bacillati; phylum Bacillota; class Bacilli; order Caryophanales; family Bacillaceae; genus Halalkalibacter; species Halalkalibacter flavus. The sequence continues at coordinate 21,974 of NZ_JAWRVK010000050.1, read as the reverse complement.
TCTTGCTGGTCACACATTTGAACATGAATTACGTACTGCTCGTATTAACGGCATGTTAGGTTCTGTTGATGCAAACCAAGGAGATACATTGCTTGGGTGGGATACTGATGAATTCCCAACAGACCTTCACTCTACAACGTTAGCGATGTACGAAATCATTAAAAATAATGGTCTTGGTACAGGTGGATTGAACTTTGACGCGAAAGTAAGACGTGGATCATTTGACACAGATGATTTATTCCACGCTCATATCGCTGGTATGGATGCGTTTGCGATTGGTGCAAAAGTAGCACAACGCTTAATTGACGATAAAGTATTAGACAACTTTGTTGAAGAACGCTACAGCAGCTACACTTCAGGAATTGGTCTTGATATTGTTGAAGGAAAAGCAGATTTCCACAAGTTAGAGAAGTATGCTCTTGAACTTACTGAAATCAAAAATACTTCTGGAAGACAAGAACAATTAAAAGGTATTCTAAATAAATATCTTCTTGAAACATTCGCCAAATAGTCCTATAAAAAGAAAAATGTACTGAGTGCTTAACGGTTTTCAGTACATTTTTTTTGAAATAAAAAAATAACTCTTTAGAGGAGTGGAGTCCATGTTAACAAAAGTAGAAACAACTAAAAAACTAGCTGTAAATACAATTCGTACACTTTCCATTGATAGCATTGAGAAAGCAAACTCCGGTCATCCAGGCCTTCCTATGGGTGCAGCACCAATGGCATTTTCTTTATATGGTGAGCAAATGAAGCATAACCCAGCCAATCCAAACTGGTTTAACCGTGACCGTTTTGTTTTATCGGCAGGACATGGATCCATGTTGCTATACAGTATTCTTCACTTAACAGGATACGATGTTACGGTGGACGATTTAAAAAATTTCCGTCAGTGGGGAAGCAATACGCCAGGTCATCCTGAGTTTGGTCATACCGCTGGGGTAGATGCAACAACAGGGCCACTTGGTCAAGGATTCGCAATGGCTGTTGGAATGGCGATGACTGAAAGACATTTAGCGGCAAAATTTAATCGTGACAATTACAATGTTGTAGACCATTATACATACAGCATTTGTGGAGATGGTGACTTGATGGAAGGTGTTTCCGCAGAGGCAGCTTCACTAGCTGGGCATCTAAGTCTCGGTAGACTAATTGTGTTATATGATTCTAATGATATTTCACTTGATGGGGATCTACATCTTTCATTCTCAGAAAGTGTTGAAGAACGCTTTAAAGCATATGGATGGCACTACCTTCGTATTGAAGATGGAAATGATCTTGATGAAATAGAAAAAGCGATTAAATTAGCTCAACAAGACGAAAGACCGACATTAATTGAAGTGAAAACAACAATTGGTTACGGGTCTCCAAATAAAAGTGGAAAATCAGCATCTCATGGTGCTCCATTAGGTGCGGATGAAATTAAATTAACAAAAGAAAATTATAAATGGACATATGATGATTTTCACGTACCGAGTGAAGTGAAGAGTTTGTTTGAACAAGTAAAAGAAGAAGGTGCGAAACAAGAAGAAGAGTGGAATCAACTTGTTGCAGACTATCAACAAAAGTTCCCTGAATTAGGAGAGCAGTTCAAACAAGCTATGATCGGAGAACTGCCTGTTAATTTTGACAAAGAGTTACCTTCTTATGTAGCAGGCGTGGATAAAGTTGCAACACGTTCATCTGGTGGTGATGCATTAAATGCTTTTGCGAAGAACGTTCCTTCTATTTTTGGTGGGTCAGCCGACTTAGCTTCTTCAAACAAAACGATGTTAAAAGGAGAAGAGAATTTCAGTCGTTCAAATTATAGTGGAAGAAACGTTTGGTTTGGTGTCCGTGAATTTGGAATGGCGGCTATGGTAAATGGGATGGCTTTACACGGAGGTGTGAAACCTTTTGGTGCTACATTCTTTGTCTTCTCTGATTATTTACGCCCAGCCGTTCGATTGTCAGCACTAATGAAGCTGCCTGTAACGTACGTCTTTACTCATGATAGTGTGGCTGTTGGGGAAGATGGTCCAACACATGAGCCGGTAGAACAACTAGCTTCATTCCGTGCAATGCCGGATGTAAGCGTGATTCGTCCAGCAGATGGGAATGAGACCGTTGCAGCTTGGAAAGTAGCACTCGAGTCAAAAGACAAGCCAACAATGCTTGTATTAAGCCGTCAAGATCTAATGACGAATTCCAAGTCTTTAGATGTTGCCTATGAAGGTGTGGCAAAAGGAGCTTATGTTGTAGCAGAAGCAGCTGGAGAACAAACTGGTGTATTGCTTGCAACTGGTTCTGAAGTACAATTAGCAGTTGAAGCACAGAAACAATTAGAGGCTGAAGGTATTTTTGTTTCCGTTGTTAGCATGCCTAGCTGGGACCGTTTTGAACAACAATCAGAAGAATATAAGAACAGTGTATTACCACCTCACATTATAGCTCGTGTCGGAATAGAAATGGGTTCATCGCTTGGATGGCATAAATATGTTGGGGACAATGGCAAAGTGATCGCGATAGACCAATTTGGTGCTTCAGCGCCAGCTAGTAAAATCTTAAAAGAGTATGGTTTTACAGTTGAGAATGTTGTCTCAAATATGAAAGAAGCTCTTACTAAATAACAAAATGTAGCTTATTCGTAGAAGGTGATGATAGTGGAAATTCGTGAAGGGGTTTTTGGAGAAGTAAATGGTCAGGAAGTGAAGATCTTTACTTTGATAAATAGCAGCGGAATGGAACTTAGTTGTATTAATTATGGCTGCACCATAACAAAGGTTCTTGTTCCAGATCAAAATGACAAGGTAGAAAATGTCGTATTAGGCTTTGATTCAATCGAGGAATATATTAATCATTCTCCTTTCTTTGGTTGCGTCGTTGGTCGTGTTGCTGGTAGAATAGCAAGCTCGCAATTTGAATTAGATGGTATAACTTATGATCTTCCAAACAATGAAGGTGTCAATCACCTTCATGGTGGAGATCTTGGATTTGATAAAGTGATTTGGGATGCAAAAGTTGAAAAAGGAGCAGATGAACTCAAGGTTATCTTTTCACATGAGAGCTCTGATGGAACAGCAGGGTACCCAGGTACCGTAACGGTTAACATTACCTATACTTTAAACAATAAAAATGAGCTCGATATTTCTTATTACGCAACAACGGACAAAAAAACGCTCATAAATTTAACCAATCACTCTTATTTTAATTTAAGTGGTGATCTAAAAAGGGATATTCTTGAACACGAATTAACACTAAAAAGCGATCACTTTCTAAAGTTAAGTGATTCCCTGCTTCCTACAGGAGAGTTGGAGGCAGTTGATGGAACGGCTTTTGATTTTCGAAATGGAAGGAAAATAAAAGATGGGGTTCAATCCGATCATCAACAGAATAAACTAGTTAGCGGAGGATATGACCATCCACTTGTATTGAGTACGAATCGCGAAGAGGAAATCTGCTTAATTGATCACCAAAATGGCAGAAAGCTGATCGTAGAAACGGATGAACCTTCTGTTGTATTATATACTTCTAATATGATGGCTGATGATTTTGAGATTAGAGGCGTTACAGCAAGAAAGCATCTAGGAGTATGTCTTGAGACGCAGCATCATCCCGATGCCATTCATCACCCGACGTTTCCATCTATTGTATTGGATAAGGATGAGAAATATAGAAAGTCGACAAAGTATCGCTTCTCTGTGATGTAATAAGAAATAATATAACTTGAAAGAACCACTTTCTTTAAAGGAAGTGGTTCTTTTGTCGTAAAGTGAAGAAAGGTTTTTCTCATAGTGAAGTGTAGCGCAATGGATCGACCACATTACCCATAAAAACAACAAAGTATGCGAAAACAGTCTTGTGGAAAAAAAGGGAGTAGTCCCCAGAAAATAAAGAAACCACATGTGACCCAAACAGTACACATGTGGTTTGCACAATCTTTTATTTTTCTTTATAGTTGAAATAATCAAAGTCAGCAGGACGGCTTTGACCAGATGTATCTTGGCATTGCATTCCAACGAAGGCACCAGTGAAGAATCCTCCGCCTTGAATGTAATCATCTGATAGCTTGTATGAAGCAAAGTCGATCTCAATCTCAGTCCAATTGTCTCCATCAAATGAATACGAATAACGATACGTATTTGTTGTAACATCAACGCGTAAGTAAACGTATTCTACGTCTGCCGGAATGGAAATTTCGCGGCCTTTTAGTGGCTGATCAAACGTAAAATTGTCAGATGTCATAATATCAAGAACTTTGCCTTTTTCTTCATTCCAAGTTACTTGTAGAGCTGTCCAGTTTTGAGTGTTGTAATAGTTTACAAGTCCTGCAGCTTGTTGGAACGTATCAGGATCAAATGCTACCTTTGTTTCCGCTGTAAAATTAAAATGCTGCCAGCGTCTAGCTACATAAGCTTGAGTGAATTTTGAAGACAATGACTCTTTTCCGTATAAACGTAAATGACCCGGCTTATCTTTTAGAGAAAGCGTATTTTCTCCTAGAGGGATACGTAGTGTTTGGAAGTTAAGGTTTAGTTCCTCACTATCAAAATCATCCTTCTCTGGATAATCCGCATCCCATTTTACTTCTTCAATAGAAGGACCATCAATTTCAAGAGAAGGTTGATTTCCTCCAACTACGTAAGGCCAATCATCTTTCCACTCGAGACGTTGGATCGCTGTTTCTCTACCAAGAGGACAGAAGCCACGTGGATCTAGAATTGGTTGTCCCTCTCTTGGAAGAGGTCTTCCCGTTAAATGAACAAGGAACCACTCATCAGTGTGTGTTTGAACAATGGATGCATGTCCTGCTTTTTGTAATGGATTTCTTGGATGTGCAAAAGATGAAATTAAAGGATTTTCTGGGTGAACTTCATATGGTCCCCATAAGTTCTTTGAACGTGCAATCGTAGCTTGGTGATCATATTTTGTACCACCTTCAGCTGTTAATAAATAATAATAATCACCAATTTTATATAGATGTGGTGCTTCTGTTAATTTAATATCTGTTCCTTTAAAAATAATCTCCTTTTTACCTACTAGCTTTTGTTCTTCTACGTTATATTCTTGAAGTACAATACCGTAGAAATTATGGTGAGATGCGCGATGGTCCCAAACCATGTTGACGAAATATTTTTTCCCATCTTCATGATGAAATAAAGAAGGATCAAAACCTGAGCTGTTCATATAAATAGGCTCAGACCATTCACCATCAATTGTGTCACAAGTAACGAGGTAATTATGACTGTCTTTCCACTGGCCTTCTGTTACCTTTACATCGGTGTAAATTAACCAAAACTTACCATCACTATATGAAAGAGCAGGTGCCCAAATACCACCAGAATCAGGATTGCCCATCATGTTCAATTGGCTTAAACGGTTAAGTGGTCTAGAAACAAGACGCCAGTTTTTTAAGTCTTTTGAATGGTAGATACCAACACCGGGAAACCATTCAAATGTAGATACAGCAATGTAGTAATCTTCTCCTGCACGACAAATGCTTGGATCAGGATTAAAACCTGTTAAGATAGGGTTTTGAATTTTGTTCATTTTACATCCACCTCTACAGTGATATTTTTGAGAAATTCAAATAATGTTTTTCTAAAAGGACCTCTCTTCCTCATGTATCAATGAAACTTTTAGACGTTACTATTAAGCTTCTTCTAAATTCATCGTAAGGAAGTTCTCAGCAGAAAAAGCGGCAACACCTAAAGCAGCAGATCTACTCTCCAATTTTGAAAAGTGAATTTGCAAGTCCTTCTGATGAGTGGTTAACGCATTCTTTTTCATACTTTCTCTTAAAGGTTCATCTAGCCAGTTTTGTAAAGTTACTAAACGGTTCCCAATAATAATTTGTTCTGGGTTAAACGTATTAATGATGTTGTTAATCCCAATTGCTAAATGCTCAGCCAATTGCCCTATCAGCTCGATTATCTTCGGGTCACCGTTTCTTGCTAGCTTCGTAATGAATTCAAGAGATAGCTCCTGTTCACTCTTCATTGGGATCCCATATTGCCTCACCATTTCAAGAAGAGCCTTCTCAGAGGCATATAACTCCCAGCATCCTTTGTTGCCACAATTACATAAAGGACCATACATATTAATAGTCATATGTCCAAGCTCTCCGGAGAAGCCGTTGTTTCCTTTATAAAGCTTCCCGTTAAGAATAAGGCCTACCCCAATACCAATTCCTCCACTAATATAGACGATATTATCAAACTCTTTACCAACGCCAAATTTCTTCTCTCCATAAGCACCTGCATTTGCTTCATTCTTTATCTTAACTGGAATTTTGTACTTCTCTTCGATGACCTTTTTTAAATTTTTGTTTTTCCATTTTAAGTTTGGTGCAAGAATGATTTCTTCTTCGTTATTGACAGCAGCTGGTACGCCGATCCCGATTCCAACAACACCATAAGGGCTTCCTGGCATTGTGGCGATTAATTCATCAATTAAGGTAAAAATCTTTTCTGTCGTTTCTTCAAAAGACAAGTTTAGTGTTTCGACGAGTTTTTCATTGCTAATATTTCCTTGTAAATCTGTAAGTATTGCAAGAACATAGTTAACGCCGATATCAACACCAATTGTATAACCTGCTGATTGGTTGAATAGTAGCATAACAGGTCGTCTGCCGCCACTTGATAAACCAGGACCAGATTCAAGAATTAATTGTTCATCAATTAACTCATTTACAAGGGAAGAAACGGTTCCTTTGTTTAACCCCGTACTATTAGCGAGTTCGGCTCTGGATACAGGAAATGTTTCCTTAATACAATGAAGAAGCAAGGACTTATTCCGTTTCTTAACCACATGCTGATTAAATGTTTGATTTATTTTCATTTTGTTCACGCTTTCTTTTCTTTTTTTTAAAAGTACCATATTTTAAGAGATTAACCAATAGGGTTGTTGGAAAAGAGAAGCGGTGGAAAGTGGTTGGTGCAAACGTTTCCTTCGGCTTGATGTATCGTCTATAAATTTATTATACACTTAGTTCATTCACTAGACAAACAATGTTTTGCATGTTATTATAAATTCAAAGTTAGTAAAGAGCTAACTCTTCCAACAAACAAGGGGGTTAATAAAATGTTTAAGAAGAAAGCGATTACATCATTGGTTGCTTTATTAGCAGGGGCAATGATTGCTACAGGTTGCGGTGGCGGTGACACTGATGGCGGTCAAGCTGGAGAGAATGAGCAAGGAGCTGCACCGTCAGGAGATACTGCAACAGTTGATTTTATGCACTTATGGCCACAAGGTAGTTCTGCAGGGCACCATCGAATTGTAAACGAAATCATTGCAGATTTTGAAGCTGAAAATGAAAATATTACAATTGATCTTCAAGTTTTAAGTAACGAGCAATACAAAGATCAAATCACAGTACTTTCAGCAGCAAATGAACTTCCTGATGTTGGGATGACATGGGCAGCTGGATACTTAGATCCATTTGTTTCAGGAAACAAATTTGCACCATTAGATGATGTATTAGAAGATGGATTAAGAGACCAATTCGTAGCTGGAACTGTTGAAGCTTACGAAAAAGAAGGTCAATCTTACGGATTACCTTTAGAGTTAAATACAGTATATGTTTACTATAACAAAGAGATCTTTGACGAGTATGGTTTAGAAGCGCCAGAAACATACGAAGAGTTACAACAAGTAGTATCTACTTTAACTGAAAACAATGTACAGCCAATCGCATTAGGAAACAGAGATAGCTGGACTGGTTCAATGTGGTATATGTACTTTGCTGATAGAATTGGCGGTTCGGACTTACTAACAAACGCTATTGCAAGAGAAGCATCTTTTGAAGATCAAGCATTTGTTGATGCTGCTGCAAAAGTACAAGAAATGGTTGACAGCAATGCATTTGTAAACGGCTTCAACGGTATGGCTGATGAAGAAGCGAAGAGCATGTTCATGAACGAGCAATCAGCAATGTATATGATTGCAACTTGGGATTTACCAAACTTCACTACAAATGAAGATGTTCCACAAGAGTTCAGAGATAATGTTGGATTCTTCAAGTTCCCTACTGTAGATGGTCAAGGTGACCACAATAGCTTTGTAGGTGGTCCTGGGGTTGGGCTATTCGTAGCTGAAAACTCTGATGTGAAAGAAGAAGCAAAACAATTTGCAACTTATTTCGTAGAGCAATGGGGTTCAAAAGCAGTATCTGAGGCTGGTGTTCTGCCTGCAACAATCGTTGACGGTGAAAGCTTAGATCTTCCTGATATGTACGTAGATGTACTTGAAGACCTTAACCAAGCAACAGGCTTAACGCTATATGCAGACGTACAAATGACTGCTTCAGCAGCTCAAACTCACTTAGATTTAATCCAAGCTCTATTTGGTGGACAAATCACTCCTGAGGAATTTGCTGCACAACAAGAAGCAGCACTTGCAGCTGAATAAAGCAGAATAATCATTACAAGAATTTAAAACAATATGTTTTGCATCCAGTGATAAGCGAAAAGGACAAATCCTTAACTGGTTTGTCCTTTTCTATCTTTTAAGGGGGTTAATACGCTATGCATAAAGTTATGTCGAACAAGTGGTTTATCACTTTGTATCTTCTCCCTGCATTGTTATTAGTTGGTATTCTAATCTTCATTCCTTTACTTTTAACAGGGTACTATGGGCTGATGAGATGGGATGGGATTGGAGCAATGCAGTTCATCGGTTTAGAAAACTACCTTAACGTACTAACGGATGGTAAGTTTTGGCAAAGTGCAGGAAACTCTGCTCTGTTAGCCGTATTTTCAACGCTTAGTTTAGTTGTTTATTTAGCAGTATCAATGATTTTAGCTTCCAAAATAAAAGGAGCAGACCTTTTAAGGAAAATTTATTTAATTCCTATGTTATTATCTTCTGTTGCGATCGCACAGCTATGGATTAAAGTGTACAATCCATCAAATGGAATGTTAAATGAAATTCTTGGTTGGTTTGGTGTTCAGAACCCACCACTATGGCTTGCTGATCCAAACATTGTTCTGTATTCAATCTTTATCCCGATTTTATGGCAATACGCAGGTTTCTATATCTTAATTTACTACGCTGCTTTAAAAGGGATCCCGGAATCAATGGTAGAAGCTGCAAAAATCGATGGAGCAACACCATTTCAAATTGCAACCCGCATCAAGTTGCCTTTAATAATGGGTGTAGTTAAAGTAACAATTGTCCTTGCGGTTGTCGGTTCACTTAAATATTTTGATTTAATTTATGTTATGACTGGTGGAGGACCAAACGGAGCAAGTGAAGTTATGGCTTCTTATATGTATAAGCTTGCTTTTGGTAACTATAACTTTGGCTACGGAAGTGCCGTTGGTTTCATGTTGCTAATTATTACATTAGTTGTCACTGTTATTATCCGTAAGCTTACAGCGGATAAAGAGGAGATCCAATATTAAAGGGAGGTTTATGTAATGGGACGCGTAGGATACTTTTTTCTATATTTTTGTTTAGGCATTGTTGCCCTTTTTCAAATATTCCCTATAGTCTGGTTGTTCCTTTTCTCTTTAAAGAGCAATCGAGAAATTTTTGCAGGTTCACCTTTTGCTTTACCACAAGAAATTAGATGGGAAAACTATTTAGTTGTTTGGGAAGGCGGGATTGGTACCTATTTCTGGAACAGTGTTTGGATTACTGGACTATCTATTGCAATAACACTATTGTTTGCAAGTATGGCGGTCTTTGTTATTACACGCATGAAATGGAAGCTTAGTAAATTAGTCTTAGGTTTGTTTATGATAGGGTTAATGATCCCGATTCACTCAGCTTTAATTCCACTTTTTAACATGTTTTTAAGTGTGAATTTGATAAATAATCCAATTTCAATTGTTATCACATATACGGCCTATAACTTGCCTATTACAATGATGATTTTACTTGGATTTTACTATACACTTCCGAAAGAAATCGAAGAAGCTGCGATTATTGATGGAGCATCACTTCATAGATTGTTTTTCAGAATTATTTTACCGATCTCTGCACCGATTCTTGCAACAACAGCGATCATTAATATGATTTACAACTGGAATGAGTTTGTGTTTATTAACACGTTTATCAGTTCTGACCAATATAAAACGTTAACAGTTGGTATTCAAAACTTTGTTGGTCAATATATGACAGACTGGGGCGCAATTGGAGCAACTCTTGTTATTAGTGTATTGCCAATCTTAGTCGCATTCTTGTTCTTTAGTAACAAAATTGTTGAAGGTATTTCTTCTAGTGCGGTAAAAGGATAATAAGAATCACCCGCCTTTTAAAGACAGGTGATTCGCTACCTTTTGTGTTTATGTTCTATTTTAGAAAATGCATGTAAGGAAAACCATAAAGTAATGAAGCTAAAAAAGCTTGCACCAAAAATTAACGCCAAAGCTGGGATGACTGTTACGATAATATAGAAAGCTCCCAAACTAATCATGATGAAAAAGCTGTACATTGGGCTAACTAACATCGTTAAGAAAGCATTTTTTATAATTTGCATTACTGGTAAATCGTAATGAACATAAGTTGGAAATAAATAAATGATCACTAAAATGAAGAGCAGTAAGCCTGCAAGCAATGGTGCATATGTCCATGTTATAAGTTCACCCATATTTGCATGTAGGAAAATAATATTGAATCCAAATACAAAAGCAAACAGATAAATAATCAATCCTAAACGGTTGCTTTTCCAAAATTCGTGTTTATAATATTTCCAAAAAGAAGGGAAAACAGGCATATCGGAGTGGCCCCTTAACCATTGTCTTATAAGTGAAAACATCGCGATCGTTGCTGGGAACAACCCGAGGATGACACCACCGGCTATTGTGAAGAAAATCCACAATACATTAATATAAGCAAAGCGTGTGATCCATTCTAACATACTGTATAAAGCTCGACCCATGGAAGTACCTCCCTAGTAAGAAACTCATTCTATTATAATGGGATTGTTAAGTAATTTCTATAAAACAAAAAAACTTTGTTTGTCTAATGAATGAACAAACGAATTAATGCAGGTGACAAGATAATATGTTGGCAAGGAGTGAGGATTCATGAAATATGTAGTAGGAGTAGACTTGGGGACAAGTGCTGTTAAGATCCTGCTTGTTGATCAAAATGGTGAAGTTGTGAAGGAAGTTTCAAAAGATTACCCTTTAATACAAGAAAAAGCTGGATATAGTGAACAAGATCCGGATGCTTGGGTAAATCAAACACTTGCAGGATTACAAAAACTTCTTGAAGAATTTTCGGATAACAAAGAAGATATTGAAGGGATTAGCTTTTCGGGTCAAATGCATGGATTGGTGTTGCTAGATGAAAATAATCAACCATTGCGCAATGCGATTTTGTGGAATGATACGAGAACGACAGCAGAATGCGAGGAAATTTATCAAACGGTTGGCGAGGCTCAGCTTTTGGAAATAACAAAAAACCCTGCATTAGAAGGTTTCACCTTACCTAAAATCCTCTGGGTCAAAAAACATGAGCCTGACATTTTTGCAAAAGCAAAGGTTTTCGTACTTCCAAAAGATTATGTTCGCTTAAAGTTGACAGGGAAAGTACACATGGATCTTTCCGATGCAGCTGGAACGTTGCTGTTGAATGTAGCTCAAAAGGAGTGGAGCAATGATATTTGTGATTTGTTTGAGCTGGATCGAGGCTTCTGTCCACCACTTGTTCAATCGCATGATGAAGTAGGAGTCATCCTTCCGGAGGTTGCAGATTTTACAGGACTGTCTGATAATACACGTGTATTTGCAGGCGGAGCAGATAATGCATGCGGAGCGATTGGCTCAGGAATTCTAGAGGAAGGAAAGACTTTGGCAAGTATAGGAACTTCTGGTATTGTTCTTTCGTATGAAGCAGATGGAAACAAAGATTTTCAAGGAGCGTTTCATTACTTTAATCATGGTGCTCCTGATGCTTTTTATACAATGGGAGTAACTCTTGCAGCAGGTTATAGTCTGAGCTGGTTTAAAAATACGTTTGCCGAAAACGAGAGCTTTACAGATTTGTTAGCTGACGTAGATACGGTTTCTCCAGGTTCTAATGGACTTTTATTTACACCTTATCTTGTTGGAGAGAGAACACCGCACGTTGATGCTACAATACGAGCTAGTTTTGTTGGAATGGATGGTTCTCATGAAATGAAGCATTTTGCTCGGGCGGTTTTAGAAGGGATTACGTTCTCATTAAATGAATCAGTGGAAATCTTTCGGAAACAAGGGAAAAAAATTGACTCCATCATCTCAATTGGAGGCGGTGCGAAAAACGAAGCTTGGCTGCAAATGCAAGCGGATGTTTTTAATGCTAAAATTGTAAAGTTATCTAGTGAACAAGGCCCTGGTATGGGTGCTGCTATGCTAGCAGCGTATGGCTGTGGATGGTTTGCTTCCATGTCAGAATGTGCAGATTCTTTCTTGCAAGTAGAAAAGGAATACTTCCCTAATGAAGAAAATGTTCAACAATATCAAGAATTATTTCAGTTATATAAAGATGTATACAAACAAACAAAAGAATTAAATAAAGGTTTAGCTAAATTTAAAAAATAAACGAAAAAGAATGTCTCAATAACCAAGTTTCTCTAACTTTCATTATCGTCGTACAGTAATTTGTGGAATCATAATGAAATTAGTTCGAAATGAAATGCGGTTATTTTGAGGGATTCTTTTTTGTTATATAATCAAAATTTTGCTTAACAAAAGCCCCTTAAGGTTCTTCAGCCTAAAGGGGTTTTTGTATTAATAGCGAAACAAGTATCGGCTATTGATGTTTATTACAAGCTTTCTTATTTTTTTCACCAAATAAGGTGTTCGTGCTCTTTTCAAAAATAAACGTACTGGACCAAGCAAATGATTTTTTCTAAATGGAGCTTTAAATTTTATCAAGAAGAAAAGCAATGTAGGTATGGACATGTTCCAGACAAATAGAGGGTTGATTGTGTATAAGTAGCCAAACGAAAAAAGAAAGATGTAGATACTCCATGACCAAAAGATATGCCAGCCATTTTTAAAATAAATCATTTTTGATTTTTCCCCTATGAATTCAACCAATGCGCATTTTATTGACCATTTCAAGATATGTTTAACTTGTAAGCTTACATTGTTTTGAGGGAAGTTTGCCATACAAAGTAAAAATAGTAAAGGTGTAATGATAAAGATGTGAATCACGCGTAATTGTTTTAAATTCAAATTGTTTGACTGTAACTCCCATAAAATGTGTTTTTTAAAGAAATAGTAATATAAAGAGTTTATGAATGATATGTAGATTAGTGCTTTGAAAAACCTCGGAACAATTCGCCAAGTCTGCTGTCTAAAGTTTAATAAAATTAAGAATGTAGATAGAATGATATGCCTCATTTTTTAATCCCTTTCAAGTGTATTATGTTATCAAATGTTAGGGTACTCAAAGAGATGATGAAAAATGTAAAGAATTGTAAAATATTTGGGTTTTTATTTTGGATAAAATGGTTGTAATAGTTAATTTTGTAAAACTGACTCATGAACGAGATCTCATAATCTACTGTTTAAAGCGACAATAGTTTTTTTTACAAGTAGAACAAAATCTCCTAAAGATTTCTTTGTCAGCACATCTGACATAGTTAAAGTATTATTACTCATTATTCGATAAAATTTTACTGATGTAGATATTTTGAAGGTGTAAATGATATGTATCTTATGAAAGAATAACGTGTGATTTACGAGGATGTTCTGTTGGAACAGTCAATTACCATTAAATCTGGAGGGTTTCTAAGATGAAAAAGAAAAAATTAATCTTAATTGGAAACGGTATGGCAGGCATCAATTGCATTGAGGAAATCTTAAAGAACAATCCTAACATGTTTGATATAACGGTCTTTGGAAGTGAGCCGCACTTTAACTACAACCGAATCATGTTATCAACAGTACTACAAGGCGGCACAAAGGTAGAGGACATAACACTTCATAATCGTGCTTGGTACGACTCGAATGGTATAAAGCTCTACACAGGTGAAACAGTTGTGAAAGTGGATCCTGATAAAAAGGTGATTCGAACAGATAAGGATAGAGAAGTTTCCTACGACAAACTTATTTTTGCTACAGGGTCGGTACCATTTGTCTTGCCAATTCCAGGAGCGGACAAAGAAGGTGTAGTAAGCTTTCGGACTATAGAAGATTGTCAGAAGATGATTAATATATCGAAGAATCATAAGAAAGCCATTGTAATTGGTGGTGGTTTACTAGGTTTAGAGGCTGCAAGAGGGCTCCTTAATCTAGGAATGGAAGTAGATGTTGTTCATATTGCCAATTATTTAATGGAGAGACAGTTGGACCAAACAGCTGCAAAAATGCTTCAACAAGAGCTTGAAAAACAAGGGATGAATTTTCTATTAGAAAAGGAAACGGAAGAAATCATTGGAGATTCCAGAGTAGAGGGTTTACGATTTAAAGATGGATCGATCGTTTCTGCTGATGCGGTCGTGATGGCTGTCGGTGTCAGACCAAACGTTCAAATGGCAAAAGATAGTGGGCTTGAGACGAATCGGGCGATTGTTGTTAATGATTATTTACAAACAAGTATTCCTGATATATACGCTGTTGGTGAGTGCGTTGAACATAGAGGAATGGTTTATGGTCTAGTAAAGCCTCTCTATGAGCAGGGGAGAATTCTAGCCAAGCATATTTGTGGAATTGAGGAAAATGGCTATCAAGGATCAACCTTATCAACTCAATTAAAGATCTCAGGTGTGGATGTCTTTTCTGTAGGTCAATTTCATGCTGATGAAACGAGCAAAACGATTACTCAATATGATGAGTTAGCTGGAATCTATAAGAAAATTGTCCTAAAGGAAGATAAAGTGATTGGCTCAGTTATGTTTGGAGATACAAAAGCAGGTAACAAGCTACTAGATATGATTAGTAAGCAAAAGGTCATTACAGATGAGGAAAAAATGTTCGTTTTACAGTCTTCAAGCCAGGACTCGCAAGTGGCTGCGATGGAACAGACAGATCTCATTTGTAACTGTAATGGTGTAACAAAAGGAACGATTATTGAAGCTTGCCAATCACAAGAATTGACAACAGCAGAAGAAGTGAAAAAGTGCACAAAGGCATCAAGTGCATGTGGGGGCTGTAAACCGTTAGTAACCGATTTATTAGCTTATATGCAAAGTGAAGATTTTGATGAAGTAATAGAGAAAGAAACGTTGTGTGGATGTACGACATTAACAGATGAAGAGATTGTAACAGAGATGCAACTGAGAAGTCTTCACTCTATTAACGAGGTCATGCATGAACTTAAGTGGAGAACAGAGGATGGATGTCCAACTTGTCGTCCCGCTTTGCAATATTATTTAGGTATGATTTATCCGGAGTATGAGACGAAGCAAGAATCACTTTTTATTAATGAGCGAATGAATGCAACTCGACAAGCGGATGGCACATACTCCCTTACTCCACAAATGTACGGCGGACTGACCAATGCAGAAGAACTGCGTAAAGTTGCTGACGTAGTTGAAAAATATCAAATTCCTAATGTGGCAATTACTAGTGAACAACGATTGCATTTAACAGGAGTAAGAAAGGAAGATTTAGAATCCATCTGGAAAGATTTAGACCTTCCATTGAGCAGTACGTATGGGAATACCGTTCAAAACATCAAAACCTGTATTGGAGAGACGGTTTGTAAGTGTGACAAACATGATGCTCTTCGGCTAGCAGTTCAAATAGAGAAGAAAACAGACTACTTAACAACACCGTACCGAGTCAAGATGGGCATCTCTTCGTGTATGCATAACGGGGCGGGTTCAACGACAAAAGATATTGGCATCATCCAGTTTGATCGAGGATGGGAAGTATATGTTGGTGGTAGCAGTGGGCGAAATGCGCGAACAGGTCAATTGCTTTGTGTAGCGGAAACAGAGCAAGAAGTGTATGAAATTATCATTGGCTTTATCCAGTACTACCGGGAAACAGCCAAATATGCTGAACGCTCATGGGAATGGATCGACCGCATTAACTTACTGCATATAAGAGAAGTGTTGTTTGATAGCGAATTAAGACAGCAACTAATCGAGGCCTTGGAAAGTGATTCTTATCAAAATAAGCAAGTCTTATTAAGTAATAAATAATAACGTCATGTCCAGAAGCGACAAAAAAATTAGCAAAGGATGAGACATCGTGACAGAAATGTTATTAAGGTATTTTAGAAAAAGACAGCAGCAAGTAGAAACAGAGAAAGTTTACGACACACAATGCCCTTTTTGCAGCATGCAGTGTAAGATGCAGCTCATCGAACAATCAACCGTTACGAGGAAAACGTATAAGACTGTTGGGAAAGATAACCCAACTTCTGAAGGCCGGCTATGCATTAAAGGATTGAATGCACATCAGCATGCTGTACACAACGATCGAATCAAGCATCCATTGTTAAAGGTGAATGGAGAGTTTGTACGAATCTCATGGGATGAAGCGATAAATTTGATTAAAGAAAAGTTTACAGAGATTCAAACCGAGCATGGAAACAATGCGCTATCTGTTTATGGAAGTGCAACGATAACCAATGAGGAAGCATACTTGTTAGGAAAGTTTGCTAGAGTCGCTTTGGGTACTAGATACATTGATTATAATGGTCGCCTCTGTATGTCTGCAGCTGCTTCAGCAGCGGCGCAGACATTTGGGATGGATCGCGGCTTTACGAATACAATCCAAGAGATTCCTCACTCTAGATGCCTCATCTTGGCAGGAACAAATGTTGCGGAATGCCAGCCGACGATTATGCCTTATTTTGAAAAGGCAAAGGAGAATGGTTCTTTTATAATTGCAATTGACCCCCGTGAAACAGCTACAACAAAGATGGCTGATTTGCACTTGAAAGTAAAGCCTGGAATGGATGCAGCTCTAACAAACGGGTTGTTAAAAGTCATTTTAGAAGAAAATTTAATTGATGAGCAATTTATCGCTGAGCGAGTGAACGGATTTAACGAAGTGAGGGAATATGTAGCTTCACTAGATTTAGAGGAGATTTCTGAACAAACGGGGGTACCCCTTGATCAGATCAAAAAAGCAGCAACAGTCTTCGGGAGAGAAGAGTCTGGTATGATCTTCACTGCAAGAGGAATAGAACAACAAACAGATGGATCAGCATCTGTGCGTAATTTTTTAAATATTCTTTTAGCTACGGGAAAAATCGGGAAAGAATACTCAGGATACGGAGCTGTAACTGGGCAAGGTAATGGTCAAGGAGCAAGAGAGCATGGGCAAAAGGCTGACCAATTACCTGGTTACCGTTCAATTGAAAACGAGGAACATCGGAACTATATTGCTGATGTTTGGGGAATTCGTGAACAGGATTTACCGAGAAAAGGGGTTTCTGCTTTTGAAATGATTCAAAAGATCGACGAGGGGGAAATTAAGGGAATGTTTTTAATGTGTTCAAACCCTGTAGTCTCTAACCCGAGTGCTGAATTTGTAAAAAAAGCTCTTGAAAAGTTAGACTTTTTCGTCGCGGTAGATATGTTCATTTCTGAATCAGCTAGATTAGCTGATTTAATATTACCAGCAACATCTTATTTAGAGACACCTGGTACAATGACGAATGTAGAAGGAAGAGTCACATTAAGAGAAGCGAGTTTCCCAATTCGGGGAGAAGCAAAACATGATTGGCAAATTATTTGTGATGTAGCAGAGGCTCTAGGAAAAGGAGAATACTTTGCATTTTCTTCTCCGGAAGAAATCTTCAATGAATTAAGAGTTGCAACTCGCGGAGGAATTGCTGATTACTCTGGAATCACTTATGATCGCTTGCGTGAGGAAAAAGGGATCTTGTGGCCTTGTCCGGATCAAGATCACCCAGGGACGAAACGTTTATTTGGGCAAGAGTTTGCACATGCTGATGGGAAAGCGAAGATGGTTGTCGTACAAAGTGAACCTGAAATCCCTAAAGAAAAGCCTACTGAAGAGTTTCCTCTTTATTTAACAACTGGAAGGGTTATGTCGCACTATTTAACAGGAGTTCAAACGAGAAAAAGTTCAACACTTGCAGCTCGTGAGTTTGAGTCATATATGGAAATTCATCCATCAACAGCTGAGAAATTCCATATTAAGGATAACACGTTAGTGAAGATAGAATCGAAACGAGGAAGCATTGTTGTTAGAAGCAAATGGTCGCAAACAATTCGTAAAGATACAGTGTTTGTCCCATTCCATTGGGCTGACTCACAAAATGTCAATCGTTTGGTCTCTAAGAAATTGGACCCTACTTGTAGAATGCCTGGATTCAAAGTAAGTGCAGTAAAAATTAGTCCGATAGCTAATTAAAGATGAGAGGTTTGCTTGAATACTACGATTCAAGCAAACCTCTCGTTTTGTCTATTATCTGAATGCTGTAGCAGAAGCTAAGTATATATCTGGACATGTACGTAAAAATAGGGCACTGATAAGGTATAACCGACCTTTTTCAGTGCCCTAAACATAAAAGGGAAGTCCTTTCTTTCGATGTTCGTTTATAGTGCTTTTTTATGAAGCTTCTTATCTTCCGCTTCTAATACTTTTAACTCATCTGAAGACATATAATATTCTTCGCCAAATGAATTTTCAGGCTCTTCTAAAGTGAAGAAGCAAATAAGAAAACTAACTAAAGCGCCGCCAGCAAGAATAAAGAAGAATTGTTGTGGTGTCACAAATGTATAAAGAGTTAAATAAACAGTTGCACCAACATTTCCATAAGCACCAGACATTCCGGCAATTTGTCCAGTTACTCGTTTCTTAATCATTGGAATAACTGCAAACGTCGCTCCTTCAGCACCTTGGATGAACATAGACGTTAAAACGGTAATAGCTACAGCAACAACTAAAGGCCAGCTTGAGTCCATAAAGCCCATACCAACAAGTCCGATTGTAATACCAGCCATATATACTAGCATAACGTTACGACGGCTCCCCATTCGGTCTGAAAGAATACCACCTAATGGACGGGCGAGGAGGTTCACAAAGGCAAAGGATGCAGCAATAAGTCCGGCTTGTGATGCTGACAGTGAAAATGTCAATTGAAAGAACATTGGTAGCATAGAAATGATGGCGAGCTCTGCGCCAAAGTTGGCAAAATACGTACTATTTAAAGCACCAACGTTTTTAAATTTGTATTTGTCATCTTCAGGAACACCTTTTTTAAGAATAGGGACATTTACTTTTAGGATCATATAAATTTGATAGATTAATACAATCACAAGAACGGCCCAAATGACATACAGTGCTGTTTGCGAAACAAATCCTAACCCTTCTAATCTCCATGCACTGATTGCTAGCGCTCCTCCAAGAGGAATCGTCCATACGATTAGCTGAACTAAATCACCCCAACTACTTACTTCCAATGCCCCAGAACGTTTTGGTTTCATTAGGACTTTTCCTTCTGGCGTGTCTCTGACACAAATGTAATAAATAATGCCGTAAACAAAACAGATGATACCAGTAAATGCTAAGGCATATCTCCAACCGTTATCACCACCAAGCAAGGTGAGGCCAAACCATGGCAGAAGCATAGCGGCAGCAGCAGAACCAAAGTTCCCCCAGCCTCCATAAATTCCTTCAGCAAAACCGATGCTCTTAGGTGGAAACCACTCAGCTACCATTCGAATACCAACAACGAAACTAGCACCAATACTACCAAGAACAAGGCGGGCAATCATTAATTGAGCCCAGCTATCACCAAAGGCAAAGACTAATGCTGGAATTGACATAATAATAAGTAAACCTGAATAGACGACTCTAGGTCCGTACTTATCTAATAGTGAGCCTATCACGACACGTGCTGGAATTGTTAGAGCTACATTACAGATACCGAGTGCAGCAATGTGTTGCGGAGTTAGCCAATCCATCGCTTCAAGCATCGTAGTGGCAAGTGGTGCCATATTATACCAAGTGAAAAAAGAAACGAAGAAAGCAAACCAAGTAAAATGTAGAACCTTAATCCTTTCATTCTTAAACTTAAAAATCTCTGAAACAGTCATCGAAAAAAACCTCCCTAGAATTCCGTATTTCAAATACATTTTTTATTTTTACATTACTTATCTATTGTTGTCTGAATGTTCGATAGGAAATGTTACAAGGTTTTCTTGTGGGATTTTTTTACTGATAACGCTTAACTGGTTGGTGGGAAAGGGATTCTGAACTTTGATGCTACAAAGGTTTGAAAAGGGCATTTTCTTAGGAATTAAAAAAACATGGTTATTTTCTAAGTTCAATCACGTTTGCAACGTAAGTGCATGATCGGAGTTTCTACTATATAAAATAGACTATTTCTAGTCATATACCGCTTCTTCAAAAAACTATGTAAGATAAGCTGACACAATATAACATGCATCTAAGATGTTGGTTTAGGATAATACATATAATTCAAATAATTCTTTACAGTAGCAAAGGGGGCGTGATTAATGAATAGTGGAATGGTCTACTTTGTAGGGGCTGGTCCGGGAGATATAGATTTAATTACTGTAAAAGGAAAACAGGTCTTGCAACAGGCTGACGTAGTCATTTTTGATCGATTAATCAATCCTTTTTTGTTAACTGATGTAAAAGATGATGCTAAGTTAATTTACTGCGGTAAGCAACCTTGCAAACATACACTGAGGCAAGAAGATATTCAAAAAGAAATTCTCATTCATGCGAGAAAAGGAAAGACTGTTGTCCGTTTAAAGGGTGGTGATCCAGCTGTATTTGGAAGAGTTGGTGAAGAAGCTGAACTATTAGCAGAGAACCACATTCGCTATGAAATCATTCCAGGAATTACAGCCGGAATTGCGGCAACGATGTATGCGGGAGTTCCTATTACTCATCGAAAGCATTCGAACTCTTTTGCTGTAGTCACAGGACATGGCAGTCGGAAGGATGGAACACCTAATGTTGATTGGAAGTCGTTATCCAAAGGAGTCGAAACGATTGTCTTCTATATGGGAGTTAAACACCTTAATACGATCTCAGAGCAATTGATCAAACATGGGAAAGGAAGAGATACGCAAGCGTTAGTTGTCCATTGGGGGACTTACAGCAAACAAAGAACAGTAGAAGGAACACTTGCTACGATCACAAGCAAGGTTGAACAGGCTAATATTACGAACCCAGCCATTATTGTTGTCGGCGATGTTGTGAAGCTTCGTTCGAAGTTAGCTTGGTTTGACAACAGACTTCTTTCTGGAAGAGCTATCCTTATTCCTTCTATTAATGAAAGAAATAGAGAGATGGTTACAACTCTTAAGAAAGATGGAGCAGATGTTTTTGAACATGAGCTACTATGTGAGAGAGATCATTTTGACAGTGGAGCTGTTAACGACCTACTAAAAATGGAAAGCGATAATGAGCTGGTCTTTCTTTCTACAAAAAGTGTCTTTGCCTTTTTAAAAGGGCTTGTAGAGAATGGTATGGACGTTCGGGATATCCAATTACCTTTCTATTCAATAAATGAATCAGTTAAAAAGACGCTTCAAACGATCGGTATCAAATCCAAGCTAATAGACATGTCGGTCATATCTCCGGTGTTAGTAGGAGATGAAACTGAAATTGAAAGTGAGAGAGCAACTCTTTCCCCGCTAGCTAAGGGGATTGTAGTAAGGAAGAAGAACGTTTCAAACAAAGATATTGCAGCTTTCACAAGGTTACTAGAGGAGCGTCATATTAATACAATTCTACTAACATCTCCTGCTGAAGCTTTGATATTTTTGAAGTTTCTAGAATTAAGTGGGATACCTTTAGAACAAGTACAAGAGAATGTAACAATTATCTGTAAAGGAATAGATACAAATCTTATTTTGAAAAAGTCTAATATCCGAGGCGATATGATCATAGATAACGAGGATGTAGCAGAGGCTATTGGAAAGATCGAAGAAGCAGAATTAGCCTTGGAAAGCTAAGAAAGCAAATGAAGTAGGAAAAGGAGAGGTTATTGTGAGAGAGAAATTAGTGCTAATAGGAAACGGAATGGCCGGAATTCGTACGATTGAGGAAATCTTAAAAAACGATAGCGATCGTTTTGACATTACT
>NZ_JAWRVK010000049.1:0-31993 GCF_036663575.1 Halalkalibacter flavus | reverse complement strand
TAGGAAGCAGCAATGGCTCCACACGTTGCGCGCCTGCTATGAGAAACCCACTCATAGCAGGCTTTAAGACAAAGCAATGGTTCCGCTCATTGCTTAAAGGCCACTGAAAAAGGTCAAAACCGTACCTTTTTCAGTGGCCTAATGAAGAGGTAGGGTCGAGACCCCACAGGCGTAGCCGAGGAGGCTTGACACCTCCCCGCGGAAAGCGAGTGGCTGGAGCGCAATGGAACGAACATTAGGAAAACAAGTACCCCAAAAAACAAAAAAAGTATGCGAAAACAGCCTTTTAGAAAAGATTAAAATTTTTTAGAATAAATGAAACTTTTCACCACCATTCTTCGTCTTATTTAGTAGAGAAGAAAGAGGCGGGGTAAAAGAAATGAAGAGGTCAATTGCTATTCTCGTATTTATTTGTTTATTCGTAACAGCTTGTCATAAAGATACTGTTAATGAAGATACTGTTAATGAAGATGAGGTTTTGTCTATTTTCGACGAATTTCTAGAACATGTCCATGAGTTATTTGCGTATCATACATATGATGAATAATCGTATTATAACGGAAAGTATCATACAGAAGATGAGATCCGGAAATTTTTAGGAAGGTTTATGACTGACGCTGGAATGGAACAATTATTAGATGATATCTATGTCCAAAATAATGAGCGGTATGTGTATCACGATGAATTCCAATCTTACTTAAGCAATGAAGAGCACTTGGATTCATCTTACTATGAAATAACGAGACAGACGGTTTTTAACCCAGGATTGCGGATGATTATGGGGGATGATCTACAGATTTATGAAGCGGGAGGAAAGATTGAACTTAGAGCAGAAAACGTAGCGATTCAATTTTATGCTGAAAATAGTCTGTATGGTCA
This sequence comes from Halalkalibacter flavus, assembly GCF_036663575.1. NCBI lineage: Bacteria > Bacillati > Bacillota > Bacilli > Caryophanales > Bacillaceae > Halalkalibacter > Halalkalibacter flavus. The sequence continues at coordinate 31,114 of NZ_JAWRVK010000049.1, read as the reverse complement.
GAGCCAATTTGGAGAGCTTGGCTATCCGTCTGTGGATTATTTATCGTTGTACGTATCAATGGTTAAAGATGAGGATACATATCGAATTAAAAGAATTGAAGTGAACTCATTATAAAGGGGTGTCTCAAAAGGTCAAAAACAGACCTTTTGAGACACCCCTTTCGTATTAAGCGACTTGATTCGGTATTGAGTTGCGTCCTCGCTTTTTGTTTACGGTATGATAAATACGAGAAGAGAGTACAGCAGCAAAGAAAGTTAAAATAATATCTTTGACAGCAGGTGCAGCCATCCAAGCCCAAACTACTTGATAGCTTACTGCCTCAAGTCCTGCTAAAAATTGAAAAGCAAAGTACATATAATGAGTACCAACTACATAGTTAATAATAAGCCCAACAAAACAAGCTGCCATAAAAGTAGCAATTTTCTTTTTCTTGCTTTTCTCAATAATAAGTCCAGTTACAAAAGCGACCATAATATATGAAAGGAGAAAGCCAAAGGTTGGACTAACGAACGTCCGCAAGCCACCTGAAAATTGTGCAAAAACAGGGAAGCCGACAAGACCGACAAGTAAATAGACAATCATAGCAAGTGAGCCCATTCGGCTGCCGAGAAGAGCACCTGCTAAGATGGCAAAGAGTGTTTGCAACGTGATTGGGACAGATCCGATAACAAGAAAAGATGTTAAATTAGCACCTATAGCCATTAATGCTGCAAACATGGCAACAAGAACTAGATCAACTGTGTGTATTTTTGGTTTGGTTGATGACATTTGTTCACCTCGTGTGTTTGAGTAGTTAACATTAGAATAATAAGGGATAAGTGTATTGTCAACATTTATTTATACTTGGTTAACAAAAGTAATATGTGTACATTATCATTGTAAAATGTCTATAATATAGACAGAGTGTTTGAGAGTAGAGGAGGTTTTTTCTTATGGTTGAACGTCCTGCTGGATTTTGGGTTCGTGTAGGGGCGAGTATTCTTGATGTCATTGTTGTTTCAGGTACGATTTTCATTCTTGCTGCACTTTTTGGGTTAACTCAAGATGCAAGAGAAATCGTAGATGGTATTGGAAATTTACTGTATTCATTGCTTCTTCCTGTATTATGGTACGGCTATACGGTTGGGAAACGATTGTTAGGAATTCGAATCGTTAAATTAGATGGAAGTAATGTTGGGTTTGGTACGATGCTATTAAGAGTAATCGTTGCTGGGTTTGTCTATGCCATTACGTTAATGATCGCTTTTATTGTTAGTGCGTTTATGGTAGCCTTTCGGAAAGACAAAAGAAGCATTCATGATATGATAGCCAAAACGTATGTTACGTATGAGAAGGCGGCTGAGGCAAATCCGTATCAAGAATCTTAATAATATGAAAACAAGAAAGGTCTGATCTGCAACGTATGCACGATCAGACCTTTCCTTTTGTGTTACGCTCGTATGTTTATTTCACTGATTCTTTTAATTGCTTTCCTGCTTTGAATGCTGGTGTTTTTGTTGCAGCAATATCAATTTCCTCACCTGTTTGCGGGTTACGTCCTTTTCTAGCTGCTCTTTCACGAACCTCAAAGTTTCCAAAACCAATGAGTTGGACTGTTTCCCCTTTTGATAATGACTCCTCAATTAAATCAAATACAGCATTGACAGCGCTTCCGGCATCTTTTTTTGATAGTTGTGTACGTTCAGCTACAGCTTGTACTAGTTCCGTCTTATTCATTCCCTGTCATCTCCTCGTTCATTTAAATTCACCGTGCATTCTGATACCATCATCTCCAAAAATGTAAATTATATACACTTTTTTTGGATTATTTTTTAGATTATGATAGATTGTTATTTCTATTTTTCTTCTGTAAGTAAAGAGTGGCGTTAATTTGACCACCAATAACGAGACTTACCCCTGTGAGAAAGAACCAAAGCATAAGGATGATAACCCCACCAAGACTACCATAGGTCGCCGTGAAATTTCCGAAATTACTTACATATGTAGCAAATAAAGCAGAGATTACTTGCCAACAAACCGTTGCAGATACGGCTCCTATAATTACTTGTTTAAAAGTTAACTTCACGTTCGGGGCAATGGAATAAACAATCATAAGCACAAACGTCATCAACCCAATCCCGACTATCCAACGCAATGAATGTAAAATTTGTGCCGTTTCATGTGGAAGAAAAAAGTAATCCTCGAGCGCGTGAATTATCACATTACCAAAGACAGGCATTAACAATGTGAATACAATTACGGCAATCATAGCAATCGTTAATAAAATGGAAAGGATGCGAAGCTTAACGAAGTTTCTTGTCTCTTCAATATTATATGAACGATTGACAGCGCGTACCAAGGCATTTACCCCGTTAGAAGCGGACCAAATGGTCGCTAATACCCCGAAGGAAACGAGTCCTCCTTGAGGCTCGCTAATGACTTCTAAGATCGTTGTTGAAAAGAGTTCATCAAGGCCTTCAGGGACGTAGTCATTAATAAATGAATAGATTGTATCTAGGTCAAAATGAAAATACGGAATAAGAGCTAATAAAAAAATAAGTAAGGGGAAAATAGAAAGCATGAAATAATAAGCCAATGTAGCTGACCAATCTGGAATAGGATCGGTTTTTAGTTTGTGAATAAAAAGCTTCATAAAGTTGTGCATAGTTCTCTCCTTTTAGAATAGTATCTTTCATCTTAAAAAGTTCCCTCCCAGTCATGCGCTTATTAGTAAAAATGGGATAGGTGTTTGAAACAACCTTCTATTACATATAGTAACGTTAGTAAAGAATAAGGAGGCTCGTGAATATGAAAATTCCCTTATTAGTTATTCTGTTTTTTCTATTGAGTTGGACAACCGCTATTATTATGGATTCAATAATTGGAGTTAGTTTCCTACAAAGTAGTACCAAAAACCTTTCCGTTACCTATAAAACAATGGACGCAATTGAGTATTTCTTATTAACTCTATTCCTATTATTGTTGATTGTTAAACCAAGTGTAAGATTAGCGAAGAAACTTTGGCAAAGAATTGAGCATTAAGAGGTCTGATCCATTGGCTTTCTTTCGTTATTTACCATCTTTTTGATGTAGGCAAAGATGAGCAGAAAAAATGGAATAAAAACCGCAAACAGCGCGTGAATCGAATACAACGATTCTTGTCCTTCTAATATGTGCTCCGCAAAATCTTTAGCGATGACAGTGGCTAATAATAAGATGATCACTGCAAAAGGAAGAACAAGTTTTTTAAAATCAACCTTAAAGAGTTCGGCGGTACTAATAAGAGCTGCATAAAAAAAGAGAGAAGTTTTGAAAAAAGCACCAACGAATAAAGTTAACACGACAACAGCATCAATTCGTTGAATAAATTCATAAATGTTTACTAAGCTTACTGTGGTAAACAATGGAAACGTAGAGGTTTCAGCAATATCTACACCAAGAACGGCGATATTTAATGCGGTTGTATAAGCTAAAATGATCCCACAAATGCAGATTGAACTCAGTCCAATTGGAAGGATTACCTTTTTTGGCTCAACATAAGGAAAGAGCACTGTAAAGCAAATCAATTCACCAAATGGAAAAACGGATGTCAGTGGATAAGCAGTTGACAAAACAGGTGCCCAGCCTTCGTCTAATAATGGTCGTAAGTTATTCAGGTCAATAGTTCCTGAGACGATCACAAATAAATTCCCAAATAAGCCTAACAAAATGATAACCATTATATAAATTTCTGAAATTCTACCTAAGGTTGTGATCCCTTTATACAAAACATAACTAATTGCAATAATGTGTAAGAGCATAATAATTATAAGAGGTGTGCGGATATAAACGGATGTAACTAAAAGATCTCCGACATCTCTTAAATCCCTAGCGGCACCATAAAGGAAGTAAGTGATATATGTAACTCCTACAAAACCACCAACATACTTTCCAAGTATAGCTTGGATTAAACTTGTTAAAGGCTTTGGGTAAAGCTTAAAAAGAGTGTAGTAAATCAGGAAAAAAATGAGTCCGAGCCCCATTCCCAATAACACAGCAAGCCACCCATCCTTGCCAGCATTTACCCCGAACCCTACGACAACTGCTGTTCCAAGCTGAAATAATACTAGAAGGGCAAATAGTTGAAAGGCCGATAGTTTTGCTTTCTCCATGAAATATTTCTCCTCTCTTTCTAATCTTAAAATCTCATTCCGCTACGCCTAATCACAGATTCTACCTGTACATTCACCTCACATTGTTGGAAGTGATCGGCCCAGTTTTCCTCATAGGTTTTCCATGCGGACGGGTGCTGTATATGTACAATATCCCCAAAACCCAATACATCACTTCCTGCTTGTTGGGCAAGTGTAATCATGGACTGGAGATCTTCTGTTGTTTTGTTTGACCAGTCGTCTTCGAGTTGGGAAATTTCATCTATACTTTCTGCATCAATTTTGACGGAAGCTTCACCAATATTTCCTACCTGGTACACATGTACATTAATAATCGGACGTTGCTCTTTGATTTCTGTTGTAATTGATGTGTTTGAGTGAATTAACTCAATAGAAACTTGCTCCTTGCTATCAATAATTGGAATAACTACAATTGTTGAGTCTATTTCATTTAGAATTTGAGACAAGCCTCTTGTAATATCAGAGGGAATCCATTGTTCAAGCTTTTCATCTCTAAATAAAGCAATTTGGTCTACCACTATTGTTGTTGCCATCTGTGTTTGTTCATAATTCTCTTTGCCCTTACCTTTTTCTTTGTTTCCTTCAAGGATCACACCATTAATAAAGATTTCTCTTCCTTTGCTTTTGTAAGCAGAAATAATATCTATAAATTCCACTTCAATAATACTTCCCCAAAGAGAATGGTTCGTTTGGGTTTTGCCTCTTACAGCTCTTGCTGGAATTAATTCAAGTGCTTGCACCGTATCCACAACCGTTTGGGCGGAGCTGTTTTTTGCTATAAATACTTTTGTTGTTAGGCGGATCTCGTGATACCTTCGAATATAATCTAAGACTTCGACTAAATGATCGCGAGCGATGTCTTCACTTAAAATGACGTGTTGGACATGACCTAAGAAGGGCTCTCTTGGGATTCGTTTTGAAGCTGATCGAACCGCTTCTAATAAGCTGCTGCCTGTACTCACAAAATTAGTCACAGGCAAACGATCAGCAGCTGCTATACCACTTTCGGTTTCAGCTACAGTAGCAGGGTTAATGACTTGAAGAGTCAATAAATATTGTTCTGCTTCTTGGTCATAATCAACACCGATTGCGGTAACGAATGCTACATCTTCGATTTCAACAACATTCCAGCAGCCACTTAATAGGAAAAGCGCCGCAAAAGGGAGCAAATATTTTCTCGTATACATTAAAAAGAACCCCTTGCTTGTTCATCACTTTTATTGTTAGCTTTTTTCGATCGTGTTTGAAAAGACCAGATCGGAAACCTGAATAGAGTGTCTTTTTGAGCAGCTAGCTGAAAAGGAGCAATTGGTGTCATAAAAGGTACTCCAAAAGACTGCAAACTGCAAACATGAGCAACGATGATAATGGTAATGATCAAGATTCCATATAGCCCCATTGCTGCAGAAGATAATATCATGACAAAGCGCAGCATCCGAATCGAAATCGCTAAATTATAAGTCGGTGTCGTAAAGCTACAAATAGCTGTAAGTGCAACGATAATGACCATACCAGGTGAGACAATACCGGCTTGTACAGCAGCCTCTCCGAGAATAAGTGCACCTACAATTGAAACGGCTTGACCAACAGCCCTTGGCATCCGTATTCCGGCTTCTCTCAGAATTTCAATACTAAATTCGAGCAGTAGTGCTTCAACAACAATGGGAAAAGGCATTCCTTCGCGTTGGGCAGCTAGACTTAAAAGTAACGGTGTTGGGATCATTTCTGGATGATACGATGTTGCTGCAATATAAACAGCCGTTCCTATTAATGAAATAAAAAAGCTTATAAAACGTAACCACCTAAGCAATGTGGCGATATCGTATCGGTGATAATAATCTTCGGCAGCTTGAAATGCTTGAAAGAATGTATAAGGGGCAATGAGACAAAAGGGTGTTCCGTCTACTAAAATTACGATCTTCCCTTCTAGCAAACTTGAAGCTGCACTATCTGGCCGTTCGGAATTAGATATGGTAGAGAAAATAGAAAAGGTTCGATCTTCAATAAATTCCTCAATATTACCTGATTCCAAAATAGCATCCGTCTTGATTTGATCAATCCGGTTCTTAACTTCGTTTAGAACGTCTTTATCTACCGTATCTTTCATATACATAAGAGCAACGTCAGTATTGGTGACCGAACCAATCGGCTGAATTTCGACACATAACTTAGGAGACTTTAATCTTTTCCGAATTAGAGCAATATTCGTACTTAAGTTTTCGGCAAAGCCTTCTTTTGGCCCGCGAATGACAACTTGGGAAGTAGGTTCTTCAATGCCTCGTTGTTTTTCACCTCTTGAAGATCCGCTTATAGCTTTTGCCACACCATCAAGGAGGATGACTGTACTGCCATTCAAGATTTCTTTCGTTAACTCAGTAAATGACGTTATTGCATGTTGGTTTCCGAGTAAGGATGCCTTTTGAAACACTGCCTCAAAGTTGCAATTATTCTGTGAAAAATGATCTGTAAATAGGCTTAAACAGTCAGTTACTTTCTGATCATTAACTAATCCATGTAAATAGACGATGGTGAGTTGTGATTTATCTTCAAGCACTCTTTGTACAATCAAATCATCACTAAGCTCAAACAGGTTTTTAATTTGCTCTATATTAACTAGCAATGAATTTGTTAAAGGCTGATCAGCGTTTTCTGTTGCTTTGTCTTGTTTGTGTATAATAGATGCTTGCCTTCTCCTTAAATGGCGCTTCATCAAATCCCTCACTTGCCGCTTGAATAGGTATCTAGACATATTGTTTTCCTAAACAGTCCTATATATGCAAAATATAGTGGGTGGGGAGAAATACGAATAACTCTCAAATCAACATTCATTGTTTGAAAGTGTATGAAAATCAGTTTATAGTTATGGTGTATTGTTAGCGATTTTGGGGACTAAGAACGAGTAAATGTAGTAGTTTACCCTATGTGAAAGGGGTGTTTTAATGAAATTTGTTGCGAAGGAGCCGAAATTTCTTTGGATTCTCTTATTTATTTTAACGATTACTTATGCGTATGCTCTTGAAGAAACATTATGGACAAATGTAGCATATGGTGTTTCTTTTATTTTTTTTGCAGCTCTGACAATGAGTTATCGATTGGACGTTCTTGAAGATAAAATAATTCATATTGTTCACGTATTTGGTTTTGCTATAAGGAAGCGGACAATAGAAGCGGATGAAGTAGCTAAACTAACCATTATTCACTTAGGTCAAAGAACGATTATCCTTCTTCATTTAAAAAAAGGGCTCAGACTGAAACTGCAGCGTTTCTCTCCAAAAGGATTGGAAACGGAATTGCTTCAATTTGCAAAGAAACATCATATTAAAGTTGAACATACTAACCCAAGTCAAGAAAACAAAAGGTCTAACTAATTGTAGTTAGGCCTTTGTTAAATTGTTAATGATCTTCGTTGAAGGTGATATATCGGCTTTTAGTACTTCTTCCATAAAGTTTAAGGCATGTTCATTTGTTTGCGGTGTATTTGATGCAACGCAATCTGATGGAATCATAAGCTGGTAATCACGCATATAGGCATCGTTTGCCGTAAATTGCACACACATATTCCCGGCTACACCCGTAATAATTAATTTATTAACATGTAAGTGAGTAAGCAACAGATCTAAAGGAGTAGCAAAGAACCCTGAATATTTAGGCTTTAAGATAAAATAGTCATCATCATCTGGTTTCATTATTTCAGCGATTGGTTTACCGCGAACATTTTCTTCAAGACAATGAGACACAAGGTGCCTGAAGTCTGATTGCCACTTTCCGTAATTGTCGTTAACATAGATTACGGGCATGCCTTCTTTTTTTAACGTGCGTTTTAATGTGGCGATGTTCTTCGCCGAAGTAAGAGCATAAGGAAGCAATTGATAGCCACTTGAAAATTCAAGGTCATTAATCATATCAATAATGAGTAATGCATAACGTGGTGCAGATGGTGTCATGTTTTCTAGACTCCTCCTAAGTAAGGGAATGAAGACTTTGTCTAATGTATCGAATAGAAAGAAACACTTACATGAAGAAGATAACATTTTTACAAGAAATGTTCGAATAATAAGAAAAAAGGTGATTCGTTACAGTGGCTCGGTATGTTATGATAAACCAAATGATTCGATAACATACGCTTAACGAACACAAAGGAGATAGAGAAAAAATGAATGAAAAAGCATTGGAAGTTTTGCAAATCATTGAAGGGGATGGCCGAGTATCAATCCAAACACTTTCTAAAATGGTCGATGCCTCAGAAGATGAAGTCAAAGCAATTCTAAAAAAATTAGAAGATGAAAAAGTTATTTTAAGCTATTCTGCTGTTATTGATTGGAGTAAGGTTGAGAAACAAGAAGGTGTTACAGCTGTGATCGATGTCAAAGTTACCCCGCAGCGTGGAGTAGGTTTTGATGAAGTAGCAGAGCGAATCTATCGCTTTCCTGAAGTGAAAGCACTTTACTTAATGTCTGGTGCTTATGATTTATCTGTTGTGATTGAAGGGAAGACCATGTCTGAAATTGCTCGCTTTGTTTCGGAAAAACTGTCTACGATTGATACAGTTATTTCTACAACAACTCATTTCCAATTGAAAAAATATAAGCATGATGGGGTTGTCTTTGATCAAGGGGAAGAAGACCATCGAATTGTGGTGACACCATAATGTCAAACGTAAAAACTAACTCACGATTATCAAATCGTGTTCAACAGATTAAACCATCCGGTATCCGGCGGTTCTTTGATTTAGCGTCGAAAATGGATAACATTATTTCACTAGGGGTAGGTGAGCCTGATTTTGTCACGCCTTGGAATATTCGTGAAGCGAGCATCTCGTCACTTGAGCGAGGGTTCACCGCTTATTCTGCAAATGCGGGGATCATTGAACTAAGAAGAGAGATCTCCTCTTATATGAACAAGCGTTTTTCTGTTCAGTATGATCCTGAGAGTGAAGTGTTGGTGACTGTAGGTGCTTCTGAAGCAATTGATATTGGCATGCGTGCGATTCTTAATGAAGGCGATGAGGTCATTATCGTCGAACCAAGCTTTGTGTCTTATGTACCTCTTGTACAAATGGCTGGTGGAGTACCAATTTCAGTCGGAACAAACAATCAAGATAATTTCAAAGTGTCAGCAAAGCAAATCGAGGCAGCTATTACGGATCGAACAAAGGCGCTTATGCTGTGTTTTCCTAATAATCCAACAGGCGCAACAATGAGTCGTGAAGATATGTTAGAAATAGCTTTACTCGCTGAACGACATGATTTACTCGTATTTTCTGATGAGATCTATGCAGAACTTAGTTATGACGAAAAACATGTTAGTTTCGCTTCGCTTCCGAACATGAAAGACAGGACGATTTTAATTTCGGGCTTTTCTAAATCCTTCGCCATGACAGGGTGGCGGCTCGGCTTTGTATTAGCACCTGAGGACTTGCTTTCAGCGATGCTAAAGCTTCATCAATATAGCTTAATGTGTGCACCTACAATGGCGCAATACGGGGCATTAGAGGCGTTAAAGAGCGGCATGGATGATATCGAAAGAATGAAGCAATCGTATAAACAACGTAGAAACTATGTTGTGAAGTCATTTAAAGAGATTGGCTTATCGTGTCATACGCCTGGCGGGGCGTTTTATGCATTCCCATCAATCGAAAGCACAGGATTTACATCTGAGCAATTTGCAGAGAAGCTCTTATTAGAAGAAAGAGTGGCTGTCGTTCCTGGTCATGTATTTGGTGCTGGGGGAGAAGGGCATATTCGCTGTTCTTATGCAACATCAATGGATAATTTAGAACAGTCAGTGGAGCGGATAGAAAGACTGTTCAAAAAGCTAACATAGAATTGTAGGACCTATAAAAAAAGAGGGCAAGAGCTTAAGCTCTTGCCTTCATTCGTAGGGGGAATACGATTGTAATATCCATTATGAGCATTGTATAGAATTTTATACATAATCGTCAGAAAAATGTTACGTTTGTTTTTAGTAGGAAAAAAAGGTAAGATTTTCTCATGATTATTACAACAAGAAGAGGGCGGTTCATTTGTTAGAGCATGTTCGAAAAGAGAATCCATTGGTCCATTGTATGACCAATGTAGTAGTTACGAATTTTACTGCGAATGGGTTATTAGCATTAGGTGCATCGCCAGTAATGGCGTATGCTGATGAAGAAGTAGCAGACTTGGCTAGTGTAGCAGGAGCTTTATTATTAAATATTGGAACATTTTCAAAAACGCAGATTGAACAGATGATTGTAGCCGGACAAGCAGCTAATCGTGCTGGAGTACCAGTTGTTCTTGACCCGGTTGGGGCAGGGGCAACAGTGTTTCGAACAGAAAGCAGTAAGAGAATTTTGGACCAAGTACATATTTCTGTGTTGAGAGGGAACGCTGGGGAGATTGCTTCTCTTGTTGGAGTGGAAGCTAAGGTCAAGGGCGTAGATGGAAATATGGAAGGCGATAAATTAGAATTAGCGAAACGCGCAGCGACTCAATTTCAATGTGTATGTGTTGTTACGGGTGAGGTGGATGTTGTAACCGATGGGATTCGTGCTCAAGCCATTCATAATGGACACCTTTGGATGACGAAAGTGGTAGGAACTGGTTGCCTTTTAGGAGGAGTAATTGGTGCATTTATAGCTGCTAATCGTGAAAATATCCTTGAAGCAACAACGAGTGCAGTTACCTATTATGGTATTGCTGGTGAGCAGGCATATGGAAAAACGAATAGCCTCGGTATTGGCACCTTCCAACAAGCATTCTTAAATGAGCTTCACCTATTAACAGGGCAACAAGTAGACCAACTAAAGCGCACAGAAACGTTTTAAATAGAAAGAGGGAAAAGAATGAGCGAAACATTTTCATTTCATGTATTACCAAGTTTTTTGGTTGATGCATTAAAAAATATAGGTGTTACCGATCCAACTGATATTCAAGCAAAAATGATTCCAGAAGCCCTTGAAGGGCAAAGCTTAATTGCACGTTCACAAACAGGGACAGGAAAGACGCTAGCTTTTCTTCTTCCTGCACTTGCGAAGATTGAAAAGGATAAAAAAGGCCTTCAAGTCGTTGTGTTAGCACCTACTCAGGAGCTTGCCATGCAAGTGCATGAAGTAGCAAAAAGCTTGACGAAAGAAGAATCAATTGAAATTGGCGCGTTTATCGGGGGAGCCAATATAAAGCGACAAGTTGAAAAGTTAAAAAAGCAAAAACCACAATTGGCGATTGGCACACCAGGTCGACTATTAGAACTGATTGAAATAAAGAAATTAAAGCTCCATGAAGTGAAAGTCGTTGCCGTTGATGAAGCTGACCGGATGATGGCAGAGCGTCCATCGTGGGAAGCAACGATGCAGATAGCAAAACGGGCAGGAAGAGAGACTCAGTTCTTATTTGTTTCTGCAACGATACCAAAAGATTTCTCTGAACAAGTGGCAGATGCCGCCCCATTTGTTGTTCAGATTGAAGCAGAAGGTGGACTACTAAATACAGAACAGGTGAAACATCTTTTTATCAGAGTAGATACGAGAGATAAGATTGATACGGCTAGACGCTTAATTCATGCAGAAAAAATTGAAAAAGGAATTGTGTTTGTCAATCAATTAGAAAAATTAGCTGAAACAGCTGAAAAGTTCTCTTATAAAGGAATTAAGGCATTAGCATTATCTTCAGACCAAGGAAAGCAGGAAAGGGAGCATGCCCTCCAATCCTTCAGAAAAGGAGATACCCATATACTTGTAGCGACAGATGTGGCTGCGAGAGGGCTTGATGTCGATGATGTTACACATATTATTCAATTGGATCCTCCGGCAAGTCCTGATAGCTACTTGCACCGAGCTGGGCGTACAGGAAGAATGGGCAAGGCTGGAACGGTTATTACGTTAATGGATCGAAAAAATGAGTATAAATTAGAAAAGTACAAACGTGATTTGAAAATTGAGTTAGAAGAGCGCTATCTTTCAAGAGGGCAGTTACAAGCAAAATAAGAACGTGGGGGTGCTTCAAAAGGTCAAAAATAGACCTTTTGAGGCACCTCCTTTTTAAATCCACAAAAGCTTGTTTACTTGCTGAAATTATAGGGTATATGATAACAATACAAAAAGAGTACAATCCGTTTTTGCTTAAACGCTCTAGTTGTGTTAAAATTAAAAGGTTAAAAATTATCTAGGAGATGTATGTATATGTCAAATTATGAAGTAGGCAATATCGTTGAAGGAAAAGTTACTGGCATTAAGCCATTTGGTGCTTTCGTAGCTCTTGATGAAAAAAAGCAAGGACTTGTTCATATTTCAGAAGTAGCGCACGGTTTCGTTAAGGATATTAATGATGTTCTTAAAGTTGGGGACGAAGTGAAAGTGAAAATCATGAATGTAGAAGAGGGTTCTGGAAAAATCTCACTTTCTATCCGTGCTACACAAGAAGCTCCTGAGCGTCCAGCTCGTCCGGCTAAGCCTCGTCCACAAGGAAATGCTGGTGGCGGTCGTAAACCACAAGTACAAAAGCAACAACAGCAACAAGGATTTAACACATTGGAAGATAAGCTTAAAGAATGGTTAAAGCAATCAAACGAAATCCAAGCTGACTTAAACAAGCGCGCGAAGAAGTAATATAGTAAAAGCACTCATTTGAGTGCTTTTTTTCTTTTCAGGTATATAAAAAAAGGTAAAACCGACCGAGGCCACTGAAAAAGGTACGGTTTTGACCTTTTTCGGTGGCCTTTAAGCAATGAGCGGAACCGTTGCTTTGTCTTAAAGCTTGCTATGAGTGGTTTTCTCATAGCAGGCGCGCAACGTGTGGAGCCATTGCTGCTTCCTCGAATCCGCTAAAAAGGACTTTTTCAGCGACCTTTTTCTTTTTAGAAAGAGGGAAGTCAAAGGGAGTGGCCCTGGCTCCGCACGCAGTACGCCTTTTAAGAAGGGCGCTTAAAAGGCTGAGGTGATAACGGCGGCTACGCCCAGGGCTTCAGTTATATAAAAAAGGTAAACCCGCCTTTTTTTCTTCTAGAAAGAGGGAAGTCAAAGGGAAGGGCCCTGGCTCCGCGCGCCGTACGCCTTTTAAGAAGGGCGCTTAAAAGGCTGAAGTGACAACGGCGGCTACGCCCAGGGCTTCAGGTATATAAAAAAAGGTAAAACCCGACCTTTTTTTATATACCTGAAAAGGGTCTGACGCTCAAGAGAGGTCAGACCCTTTTCTATTAACGTTGTGTTTCAGGAACACGTTCAAGCTCCTCATCTGGTTTGAAAAGAATTGATATACAATATAGACCTGCTAAACCAACTAGGGCATAGATTACACGTGAGAAAGCTGCTGCCTGACCACCGAAAATGGCTGCAACAAGGTCAAAACGGAAGAACCCGATTAGTCCCCAGTTAATTGCACCAATAATCGCTAATACTAATGCTGTACGTTGAATACCGCTCACATTATTCACCTCCAGTTATGGTTATAGACATTTAATAAATGTCACGACAATTTAAAAATTGTCTTACACAACTCCATTTGTTGTGTTTCACCCTTTAGAATGTGAAAATCAAATAGAATTATGCAAAGCAACAAGTGCCAATCGTTTACAATTGCTTCTCACTTGGTAATAATGGAGGGGAATAGGAGGAGATAGTATGGAACCATTTGTTTTTAACAATCCGACAAAACTAATTTTTGGAAAAGGTTAAAATGAGGCATTAGCAAATGAAGTGAAAAACTACGGCAAAAAGGTGCTTCTTGTTTATGGTGGTGGAAGTATTAAACGGAATGGTTTATATGATTTTGTCTTACAACAATTAAATGAAGCAGAAATGCAAGTAACAGAGTTAGCGGGGGTCGAGCCAAACCCAAGATTAACAACGGTAAGAAAAGGAATTGACGCTTGCAGAGAAAATGGAATAGATCTTGTCTTAGCAGTAGGTGGAGGAAGTGTTATCGATGCTTCAAAGGCAATTGCAGTTGGTGCGAAATCAGAAGCGGATATTTGGGATATTATTAAAAAGACAGCTCAACCAACAGACGCCTTGCCCCTTGGTACAATTTTAACATTAGCTGCGACAGGCTCAGAAATGAATGCTGGGTCCGTTATCACTAATTGGGAAACGAATGAAAAATTAGGTTGGGAGGGTTAGCGATTTTATTCCCACATTGGTTACGTTACACAATAGATGAAAAAATTAGTCGTCATGTGCAACTTGCAACCCGTGTCCTAGGTGTAGATCAAAACGGTAAATCAGATAAAGAGATTGCTCTTGAAGGGATTGAAAAATTATCATCATTCTGGACTTCTTTAGGTGCTCCAAACCGTTTAGCGGATTACGATATAGATGATAGTCAGATTGAAAAAATGTCGACGCTTGCTTCAAATCGTGGGAAGTTTGGAAACTTTAAGCCTTTAGATAAAGAAGATGTAACAAGCATATTAACTGCTGCACTATAAAATTCTATAAAGAACATTTTTAGCTCCGAGGAGAGGCTTTTTTCCTTGGAGTTCCCGATTATCTTTACGAAATTGTTAAATATATCATATTTCTTAATTTTCTTTATATTGAGTGCTTGATTCTTTCTAAAGCTTTAGATAAAGTGAAAGAGAATAAGATTACAGTATGGAGGCTGAAAGATGGAAAAAGTACGTTTCGACTATACAAAAGCATTGACGTTTTTTAATCAACATGAAGTTGATTACATGCAAGATGCTGTAGCAGCTGCGCATGAAGCATTACATAATAAAAGTGGAGCTGGTAGTGACTTCTTGGGTTGGATCGATCTTCCGAAAAATTATGATCGTGAAGAGTTTTCACGTATCCAAGCAGCTGCTGAAAAAATCCAAAGTGATTCTGATGTATTACTCGTTATTGGAATTGGCGGTTCTTATTTAGGAGCACGTGCTGCGATTGAAGCTTTAAACCATTCATTCTATAATAACCTTTCAAAAGAAGAGCGTAAAACGCCGCAAGTTTTCTTTGTTGGACAAAACATTAGTTCAACTTATGTGAAAGATTTACTAGCTCTTATTGAAGGAAAAGATGTTTCAGTTAATGTTATCTCGAAATCAGGTACAACAACAGAACCAGCTATTGCATTCCGTATTTTCCGTGATTATTTAGAAAAGAAATATGGAGTAGAAGAAGCTCGTAAGCGTATTTATGCTACAACTGACCGTGCAAAAGGAGCTCTTAAAACGCTTGCTACAGAAGAAGGGTACGAAACATTTGTCGTTCCAGATGATGTTGGTGGCCGTTTCTCTGTGTTAACTGCTGTTGGTTTGCTTCCAATTGCAGTAAGCGGTTTAGATATCGAAACAATGATGAAAGGTGCAGAAGCAGCAAGTGAGGACTTCTCTAATCCAAATTTAGCTGAAAATGAATCGTATCAATATGCGGTTGTTCGTAATGCCCTTTATAACAAAGGAAAAACAATCGAATTAATGGTGAACTACGAGCCTTCTCTTCACTTTGTTTCAGAATGGTGGAAGCAATTATTTGGCGAAAGTGAAGGGAAAGATGGCAAAGGAATTTATCCTGCGTCTGTTGATTTCTCTACAGATCTTCATTCAATGGGGCAATATGTTCAAGATGGTCGCCGTGACCTTTTTGAAACGATTATTAACGTTGAAAACGTACGCGAGCATGTAACGATTGAGGAAGCAGCAAGTGATTTAGACGGCCTAAACTACCTAGCAGGTCAAACAATGGATTTTGTTAACAAAAAAGCGTTCCAAGGAACGATGCTTGCTCATACAGACGGAGGCGTACCTAACTTAATCGTCAACGTTCCTGAACTTAATGAGTACTACTTTGGATACCTTGTATACTTCTTTGAAAAAGCAGTGGGCATTAGTGGATACTTACTTGGTGTAAATCCATTTGACCAAGAGGGTGTAGAAGCATACAAGAAGAATATGTTTGCTCTATTAGGTAAACCTGGTTTTGAAAAAGAAAAAGCAGAGCTTGAAGCTCGCTTAAAATAAAGTGAAAAAGTTGCTGAGGTCTTAGCTCAGCAACTTTTTTATGTTCGTTTAAATAATCGTTTGTTTAAAAGGTAAAACCAAAAAGCAAGCCCGGCCTTTTACAAGAATCGGCATTGGCTCCGTGCGCCGTACGCCTTTTGAAAAAAGCACTCAAAAGGCTAAAAACAAAACGGCGGCTACGCTCAGTGCGAGAGAGATAAAGAAAAGGCAAGAGCAGCCTTTTCTTTATCTCTCTCATAAAAATGTCGTCCGTGGTGACACTATCTGTAGGTGAATTTTAGAACGTTTGTGAAAGGATGAGGGTAATGATTGCTCTTCAATCGACCGTTGAAGGTAAAGAAATGAAGCTAAAAGAATTAGAAGATAAATTAAAGCCATTAGGATATGATATTGGTGGCGGCTGGGAATATGACCATGGATACTTTGATTATAAGATTGACGAAGAGGATGGCTATACGTTTTTACGTCTTCCTTTTCGAGCAGTGGATGGAGAATTGGACCAACGAGGAGTGACGGTTCAATTAGGAACGCCATTCTTACTTAACCATAAGTATCAGGAAGGATTAGATGATAATCCCGATGTCTTTAATGGTTTGTTTCGAATGGCGTATAACAGTGCGATAAATCAATTTCAAGAGCCGGTCGATAAGGATTCAACTGTTGACCAAAAATATATGCCGACTGCAAAAAGTCTTGTGGAAGAATTGGAACTTACGTTGCTTTATTAGATTTAAGAACGATTAACTCATCATTTGGCTCAAGAAGCAAAGAGGAGTGCGGGTGAAATAATATTTGCCCGCTTCTTTTTAGTCCAATGATTAACATCTCTTCTTTATAAAAGAGAGGCAGTGTATCAATAAAAGATTTTCCAACAAGCTTCTCTGTAACTAATCTAAATTCTACTAAATTTTTCTCATTGTATTCAAGAAATTGATTTATAACATCGCTGGTTTGTTGATGTAGGAGATTTGATGTAAGTACGGATCCAGTTAGTGTTGTTGACTCCACGCACTTATCCGCTCCAGCTCTCTTTGCATTTGCGAGTTGTTCCTTTGTCAGAATTTCAACGGTAGTATAAACATCAGAGTTTTGTCCCTTAACGGCAAGTGTAGTTAGAATCGATCTTGCATCAGCAGTAAATTCACTACCTTGATGCTTTGCTGTAATAAGCACAGAGCGGGCTAGAGAAATATTTGCTTGTTTTAAGATAGCGTCTTCACTACTGTTTCCTTTTACAAAATGGACATTTTTAAGCTCTTTTGGGAGCTCATCTAACGTTTCATCTATTAAAACAATCTTTATATATGGTAGAGCTAGTTGGATGTTTTCAATTGATTGTCGGCTTCTTTCATTCCATCCAATGACAACAATGTGGTCTTTACCAATAAATGAGATGACACCTTCTTTTGCTGATTGATTAATGGAGACAGCTGCACCGGCAAAAGAAGTAACAAGCAACGTCATAAACCCAACTCCGACAAAAATTAAAACAATAGCTACAATTCTAGTAATTGTCGATTCCGGTACAAAATCTCCGTATCCTACTGTTGAGACGGTTACAAACGCCCACCAGATTCCCTCAAACCATGTAGAAAACCTCTCTGGTTCTAGCAAATGAACAAGTGCACCTGCAAGAACGCCTGAGCCAATTACGGCGAAAAGAAGCTTTACGACAAGTGGAACGTGTCCTAAAAGTGTTCGAATGAATAACCATTGTTGCATAAAGTTTCTCTCCTATTTACCAATTCATACTATACAGTATAGCCATTGGCTTGCCGTAGCAACCGTGACTCTGCTATGATTGTTTTGATATTTTATATGTAGGAGAGGCCGTTATGTCTACGATCGTATTTGCATTTTCAATCTTTTGTGGCTGGCTCATTTTTGATGTGGTCAAGCATAGAAAATTAACATTAGAAAGTTTAGTAAGCTCTTTGGTTATTGCTGTGGTAGCTGGTGTATTTTGGTGGATATTAGATTTAATTTTTTAACAAAATATGAGCTTGTCATTACGTATAGAAAATCTTATAATAAAAGAGTATTCTATATGGGGCATTAGCTCAGCTGGGAGAGCGCTTCGCTGGCAGCGAAGAGGTCATCGGTTCGATCCCGTTATGCTCCACCATACATATTAAAAAAGGGTGGACATACCCGTTTAATCAACGTTTCTAAGTCAGTGACTTGTGCGTTGATTTTTTTAATTCTAGGCAGAAACGACTTAAAGTCATTTTCCTATGATGTGTATAGAGGAAGACGGACGGCGATGGTCGAATTATATATGTAACAATCCCAGGAGGTGTCCGTCATGTTTCAAGTATCAGAACGTCAATTATATGCGTACCAACTATGCTATGAAATTGAACACCATCTTCGCGAAATAATCAATACATTCGATATTAGTGCCCTTAAATTGAAGTATCAAGCTTACAAAGATTTAGTCTACATTGCGACAAAGGTAACGTTTGTTATAACCGGGGAGAATGTCGATAAACTGATAAGGGCCAATACGGTAAGACAGAAGGTTAGCCGAATGCGTGACGTCACTGAAGAAGATATCACTATTTTAGAGGATTGCCGCAATAGTTTGCCGAGCGTGCCAAAAGTGAAGCGGATAAGTTAGTTGTGCTTTTGAAATCTTTATGGAATTCTGAATGAAGAACGATCATTTTATCATTTTATTATTTTATTATACGTACCAATTCGTTAAAATAACTGACGAAATGGTACGTATTTTAATTTAAATATAAACCTCTCAATCTCATATGTTCCAAGTATATCAAATCAAGTTGCTGGTCATAATGTTTGTACAAGCGATAAACATGATTTGGAGGGAGAACAATGAGTGACGGAGGAAAAGCAGTCGTCAGTGCAGCGTTGTGTATTTGTTTTTTAATAGGTGTACTAGTTTTTAATGTTGTTTCGTTCTAAGAAACTAGTAAATGCAATATTTTAATCAAACGTTTGTTCAACCTTTTTTTGACATTATAAAAACTAAAACGACAACATAGCCGGGTGATAAATTGAATATCGATGAAGATAGAAAGTTAGAAGAAAGCGAGGGGGATACAAAATGGACTATCGAATGGAGAAAGACACGATTGGTGAGATTCAAGTGTTAGCAAGTAAAAAGTGGGGCGCACAAACGCAGAGAAGTTGTGAAAACTTTGCCATTGGGATCGAACAGATGCCTATTGAAGTCATTCAAGCTTTTGCTATTTTAAAAAAGAGTGCAGCGTTGGTGAATCAAAAATTGAACACATTAAACGAAAGAAAAGCGGAAGCGATTATTCAGGCTGCAGATGAAATAATAAACGGGGACCTTGACGAACATTTTCCACTTAAGGTGTGGCAAACTGGAAGTGGTACACAATCGAATATGAATGTTAATGAAGTCATTGCAAATCGTGCGAACGAACTGTTAGAAGAACAGGATATTAAGGAACGGGTTCACCCAAATGATGATGTGAACATGTCACAAAGTTCAAATGATACGTTTCCAACTGCGATGCATATTGCTAGTTTTATTAAACTTGAAGATGAGTTGCTACCAGCCATTTCGAAACTAAAGAACACGCTTCGGAAAAAAACAGATCAGTTTAAAGATCTTGTGAAAATAGGAAGAACTCATCTTCAAGATGCAACCCCATTAACGTTAGGGCAAGAAATTAGTGGTTGGCATCGAATGTTAGAAAAAGACGAAAAGATGGTTAAAGACAGCATGGAGACGCTGAGAGAGTTAGCGATAGGCGGGACTGCTGTCGGGACTGGAATAAATGCTCATCCACAATTTGGAGAATCAGTTGCTACGGAAATAAGCAAGATAATAGGTCGAACATTCATAACTGCAAAAAATAAATTTCACGCTCTCACAAGTCATGATGAACTTGTGTACATACACGGTGCGTTAAAGGCGTTAGCAGCAGATCTTATGAAAATCGCCAATGATGTTAGGTGGCTGGCGAGTGGACCACGATCGGGTATTGGGGAGATCACAATTCCTGCTAATGAACCAGGGAGTTCAATTATGCCAGGGAAGGTAAACCCGACCCAAAGTGAAGCCCTAACGATGGTCGTTTGTCAGGTAATGGGGAACGATGCTTCCATTGGTTTTGCTGCAAGCCAGGGAAATTTCGAGCTTAATGTATTTAAACCGGTTATTATATATAACTTTCTCCAATCCATTCAATTACTCACAGATGCAATGAATTCATTTCATGATAAATGTGCTGTTGGGATTGAAGCAAATGTAGATGTAATCAAGCAAAAAGTAGAGCAATCTCTAATGTTAGTAACGGCGCTAAATCCACATATTGGTTATGAAAAAGCTGCTTCGATTGCAAAGTTGGCTCATCAAGAAGGCTTGACACTAAGAGAAGCTTCTTTAAAGTCGGGAATACTGACAGAAGAGCAATTTGATCAGATCGTGAGACCGGACAAAATGGTATAAGTATGAAGGGGGCTGACATTACCCGGAGGGGGTAGGGGTCAGACCCCTCTTTACTGCTTTAATCCGTGACAGCGCCTTTTGCTGCTGATGATACAAGTCTAGCGTATTTATTTAGAACCCCTCTTGAGTACCTGAGAGGTGGCTCTGTCCATTCAGCTGCTCTCTTTCGCATTTCTTCTTCAGATACATCAACGGAAAGTTCTTGAGTTTCACTATCAATCGTAATCATGTCACCTGTTTTAATTAAGGCAATAGGACCACCTACTTGTGCCTCAGGAGATACGTGGCCAACTACTAATCCGTGTGTTCCTCCAGAAAAACGCCCATCTGTTAACAGTCCGACCTTTTCTCCTAATCCTTTCCCAACTATAATAGCTGTGATTGAAAGCATTTCAGACATACCAGGGCCGCCCTTTGGTCCAGCGTAACGGATAACAACAATGTCGCCTGCTTTTATCTCATCTTCTAAAACTGCTTTTGTTGCTTCGGGCTCTGAGTCGAATACTTTCGCTGGTCCTGTAATCTTTTTAATTTTTAATCCCGACATTTTAGCTATACCGCCCTCAGGTGCTAAATTCCCCTTTAATACAAAAAGAGGACCTGATTCGCGAATTGGGTTTTCGAACGGGCGAATGATAACTTGTCCTTCTTTTAATGGATTTTGTTTTGCGAGGTTTTCCGCAAGTGTTTTTCCTGTTACCGTCAGACAGTCCCCGTGTAACAACCCAGCATCAAGAAGTAGCTTCATTACGGCTGATACGCCCCCGACTGAATGTAGATCATGCATGACATAACGTCCGCTTGGTTTGAGGTCCGCTATATGCGGCACTTTTTTACGAATACGTTCAAAGTCATCAAGTGATAAGTCCACATCGACAGAATGAGCAATTGCTAGCAAGTGAAGAAATGCATTGGTGGAACCACCTAATGCCATAACAACGGTAATCGCATTTTCAAACGCTTCTTTCGTCATGATATCTTTTGGATATATGCCTTTACGTAAAAGTTCGACAACGGCCTTACCAGCATCATAGCAATCCGTTAATTTCTCAGAAGTTTCTGCAGGATTTGACGCACTTCCAGGAAGACTCATTCCCATTGCTTCAATAGCTGAAGCCATTGTATTTGCTGTGTACATTCCACCACAAGATCCGGCACCAGGACATGCATGACATTCAATATCCTTTAAATCTTCTTGGTTAATCGTACCCGCACGATACTGACCAACCGCTTCGAACACAGAAACGATATCAATGTCTTTGCCTTCCTTTGATTTTCCGGGTGCAATCGTTCCTCCGTATACAAATACAGAAGGAAGGTTTAATCGGCCAATGGCAATCATACAGCCAGGCATATTTTTATCACAGCCACCGATGGCGACAACCCCGTCTAGTCGTTCAGCTCCAACTACGGTTTCAATTGAATCAGCTATGACTTCGCGGCTTGGCAATGAGTAGCGCATCCCCTCATGTCCCATGGAAATTCCATCTGAAACAGTGATTGTATTAAATATTAACGGTGCACCGTCTCCATCTGTTGCTCCATCTTTTGCTTTTCGTGCAAGTTGATCGATATGTATGTTACAAGGTGTCACTTCACTCCAAGTGCTTGCTATACCAATCATCGGCTTCTTAAAGTCATCATCGGTAAAACCGACAGCTCTTAGCATCGCTCTATTTGGTGAACGATTCTCTCCCTCGCTAATATCAATACTTTTTATTCGTAAGTCGTTGTTTTCTTTATTTGTCATTGTGTAAGATCCTTTCCGATAAAAATTACTAGCTTCTAAAATAGTATCTACGAAAATCACCTCTTCATATACATTAGGAAATAAGCATAAGAAATTGTAGCAAATATAACGAATATAGGTTGAGCTACAAGTAGGAAAAGCCAACAAAATTATCCTTATTTTAATTAACTTGAGATTCAATGTTATATTTTCTGACGGCATTCAGAGCAAGGTGTAAAAGGCAGTTTCCTTACCGTCTCAATTTGTAACCGTTCACTTTTATTAAGCATTCGTAATGACGTTGGACTTTTTAAATAACGGAAATGGTTTTTTTGTTTATTTTGAACAATGACTGAATAATTTTCTGAATTTATGATATGAACATATAGAATAAGAAAAATTTCCAAATGACTAGTGAAAGAGAGAGGATCTATCGACAATCAACATTAAGGGGTGAATCCGTTGAGCTTGAAAATTTCAAACGTTTCAAAGACATATCGCTCAAAATATGAAGAGAAGCAAGTTTTACATGGAGTTGATTTTGAAATTAAGCCACAAGAGTTTGTTTGTATTTTGGGTCATAGCGGTTGTGGGAAATCAACACTGTTAAATATGATTGCTGGCTTTATCAAACCTGATGAAGGTCAAATAACAGTAAATGGGCAACCAGTGACTGGGCCTGCTAAAGAACGTGGAGTCGTTTTTCAAGAGCATGCACTTTTTCCATGGCATACGGTTATTGAAAATATTGCATTTGGTCCTCACCTGCAGGGAATGAGTAAGAAGGACTCGTTAGAAAAAGCAGAAGAGTATTTGCAACTTGTAGGGTTATCTGCAGCAAGAGATCAATACCCTAGTCAATTATCTGGTGGGATGCAGCAAAGAGTAGGGATTGCTAGAGCGTTAGCTAATGAACCTGAAATCTTATTAATGGATGAGCCATTTGGTGCGCTAGATATTTTAACACGTGAAACGATGCGTAGAGAATTACTTGCTATCTGGATGGAGTTACGAACGATGGTTTTATTTATAACACACAGTATTTCAGAAGCGGTTTATTTAGCTGATCGAATCCTCGTTATGAAAGATGGACTTGTCGTAGCTAATGAGGAAGTCCAAATGAAGCGGCCTCGTGATGCGAAGAATAAAGAATTCGGAGAGTTAGTTTCGTACTTAGAGAATCTTTTAATAGAAGAAACTCCAATCATTTCAAAAGTAGAAGGGATGTGAGGGAAATGGCTGCTGTTCAAAATACAAATACTTCAATAAAAGTGAAGTCTCTCCCACAGCGTTCAAAATTATTAACGATGTGGGACAAGGATAGAGTAGGCAGAACAATGACTGTTATAGGCTTCTTTGTCATTTGGCAAATTGTCGGGATGTTAAACCTAGTATACGGCTGGTTTAACCCAGTTTTTCTACCTACACCTTTTGCGGTTGTTGAAGCTGCTCTGCATTTATATGGAAGAGGAGAATTATTTGGTCATATTTGGTCAAGTGCGTGGCGCTTAGGTGTGGGGTTTACTCTAGGAGTCATTATTGCTGTATTTTTAGCATTTATGATTGTTAAGTTTAAAGTTGTTCAAAACATATTAGATCCATTAATTAATATGATTGGACCTATACCGCCGTTTGCCTTATTACCTATCTTTATTATTTGGATGGGGGTTGGAGAGGTTTCAAAATTAACTCTAATTACTTATTCAACTGCTATCCCGATGATAGCCTATACCGTGGATGGAATTCGGAATGTAAATCCATCTTTAATACGTTCAGCAATGGCGTTAGGTGCTAATCAGCGGCAAGTTTTTTCAAAGGTTATTTTGCCGTCAGCATTGCCGCCGATCTTTGTCGGGATGCGTGTTACATTGGCGATTTCATTTTCGGCAATGGTGGTAGCAGAAATGATCGGTTCATATTCCGGTTTAGGGTATTTAATTATTGATTCTAGAAACTTTTTTCAAATGGCAAATATGTTCTTAGCAGCTGCTTTAATTGGATTGTTATATTTTATTTTTGCCTTTATTTTGAGCTTAATAGAATCGAGATTGTTTAAGTGGAAGCAAGGTAATCAAATCAATGATGCAGTACAAAAATAAATAGTAGAGGATGAATCAAATGGCTAAAAACAACACTCTTTTATCGAAATGGATGGTAGCGATACTAGTCATATGTTGTATGATGCTAATATCGGCTTGTTCAGATGAAGTAGGAAGTACTGAAGGGGCAGCAGAAGATGTAGATTCTGAAACAACAGAAGGTGAAGATGGAAGTTTAGAAGTAAGTGAAGTAACAATGTATGGAGTAATTGATACTCAAGTATCTGCCCAACAGATTATTGCGGATGAGATGGGCTTTTTTGAAGATGAGGGATTAACGGTTACCAATCATATTGTTCAATCTGGTCCGGATATTGGCCCTTTAATTGCTAGTGGTGACGCACAATTAAGTTTTGAGACTACTATTACGAACATTTCATTAAGTGCTGTTAATGTACCGAATGTAATTGTTGCTCCAATGGCAAATGTCTCAGGCACACAAGCAGTAATTGCGCATCCGGATTTTGAGATAAATAGTGCAAAGGATATTGAAGGTGCAACAATAGGTATGGTCCAAGGAGCTGGTGTCTCAGTAGCTGTTCAAAATATGGCTGATGAACTAGGAGTAGACTTGGATACGGTAAACTTCATTAACATGTCTCCAACAGACCAAATTGCTGCTTTAGATAATGGTAATATCGATATGATGGCTGCGTGGGAGCCTTGGATTACGATTGGTTTAGACCAAGGTGCAGAGTTTTTATTTAGTGGACGTGTAGCAAACTTGCCTGAAAAAGAAGGAGACGTTGATTGGATGCAATTCTATTCAACATTCCAAGTTACCCAACAATTTCTAGATGAAAATCCGTATACAGTTAAAGCGTTACTACGTGCTTTATTAAGAGCGACGGATTTCATTAATGATAACCGTGAAGAAGCGATTGATATTTTAGATGAAAAGCTTCAAAATTTAACAAGAGAACAAGTTGCTGAAGTCATGAGTAGAAATATTTATTCTATGGGAGTAACAGATGAAATGCGTGAAGGTTCTGAAGTCATCGCAAACTTTATGAAGGATATGGATAATATCCCGAAAATTCCAGAATTTGATAGTTATACAAACTTTGAATTGTTACAAGAAGTATTAGATGAGAAGTAATTAAGGAAGATGGTGCAAAAGGCACCATCTTCTTTTTGTTCTATAAGATCTAGAAAGGACGTGGCCCATAGCCAGGGTATCCACCAAATCCGCTATAACCTCCGAAGCCATGGTGATGATAACCGTACCCTGGTCTAGGAGGTCTAGGATAGCCATACCCACCTACAGGGTAACCTGTTCCAAAACCAGGGCCGACTAATTGACCGCCTAAAAAGCCTAAACCAGCACCTAAAATACCAGCACCTACTGGTCCGATCGCTCCTACCCGAATCTTGAATCAGTTGGTTGATAATACTGAGTTCCGTGAAAGTCGTCTCTATACATGAACATTCTCCTCTCGGTTAATTAAAGTGGGGAAGTATTATTTAATTATCACTTCAGCCTATGGATATTGGGGATTTATGAAGTGGACAAACGCCTTTAATTTTATTGATTAGTGAAATAGCCTAGGCAAGAAAGGATTAAAACGTTGTTATAAGAAAAGGTTATTCACAACTAAATTGTGGATAAAGTGGATAACTACGAACAAATATTCGACAAGAGCTTTTGCTGTACAGACAAAATTCGGTTTTTATCAACAATGCTTTATGTGTAAAGTTGCTCATAATTTAACGACGTACGACAAATAATTGAAGTAATTGGATTCAATGGAGGAAAAATGATGTATAACTTCAAAAAAAGTTCGATCGTATTTTTTTGTTTACTAATGATCGTTTTGCCGATTGATTTACAGGTCGTTGAAGCCGAGGAGCAAGATGTTGTTGAGAATGTTATTTTGATGATCCCTGATGGCTTTTCAACTAGTTATGTGACGAGTTATCGGATTTTTAAAGGAGAAGAGTTAGTTTTCGACCCATTTTTAATTGGGATGATGAAGACGAATTCAGCAAATAGTTGGGTGACAGATTCGGCGGCGGCTGCAACAGCCATGTCAACAGGGGTAAAAACTAATAACAAAATGATTGGTGTTACACCAGATGGACAAATTCTGAAGACGATTTTAGAGGGAGCAAAAGAGTCAGGAAGATCGACTGGGCTAGTCACTACAGTTTCAATTACCGATGCAACCCCTGCGGCATTTGGAGCACATGTTATATCTAGAAAAGATCAGACTGAAATTGCTAAACAACTTATTACGAAAGTAGATGTTCTTCTTGGAGGAGGGAAGTGCCATTTTCTTTCCAAAACTTCACACAATGACGAGCAAGCTAACACTTTGGAGGTTGCCAAAGCGAGTGGATATTATTATTTAGAAACGAGAGATCAATTACTAAACTTAAGCGGTTCAGAGGAAAAAGTGTTAGGTTTGTTTGCGGAAGCAGAGTTAACTCCTGTAATAGATAAAAGAACAAAGGAACAACCAAGTTTAGAAGAAATGACTACGGCAGCGATACAGTCTTTACATACTAACGACAAAGGTTTTTTCCTAATGATTGAAGGTGGGCAAATTGATAGAGCGGGACATGTTCATGATCCTGTATGGGCGATGAACGAGACGAAAGCTTTTGAGGAAGCCGTAGAAAAGGTGTTAGATTTTGCTAAAGAAAATGGAAAAACGTTAGTTGTCATTGCAGGAGATCATGATACTGGGGGAATGTCAGTTAGTGGTTATGATGAATATGTAGCTAATGTAGAACTGTTAAAGGAAGCTAAGGCAACGGGGAATTACATTGCTTCAAAGCTCAATTATAAACGCAGAAATGCAGCAAATATCATAAAAGAATATACAGGAATTAAACTAACAAAAAAGGAAGCGAAGCAAATTAAAAAAGCGAAAAAGAAAGAAGTGGCGATTGCAATTAATCACATGATAAGTAAGCGCGCGTATATCGGTTGGACAACTCACGTTCATTCTGGTACCAATGTTCCTATCTATGCGTTTGGTCCTAGATCTAATTTGTTTAGTGGCAATCTTGATAATACAGATATCCCCAAAAAGATAGCAGAAGTAATGGGTGTACAAATTTCCGATAAATGATTTGAAGCCTTGTTATTTCTTGATAATATAAGGAGGAAATGTATAGATAGAACGGAGGACGTTTTGTGTACGAAGCAGATGAAAAGGCAAATGAACAAATTCAGAATGCGAAGATGATGGTCATTGATTCGATTGCCGAAACTATGGATTTGTATGGGGTGACAAGAAGTGTAGGTGTTCTTTATGGAACGATGTATTTTGAAGATGAAATGACCTTAGACGAAATGTTAGAGGAACTAGGAATGAGTAAACCTAGTATGAGCACAGGTGTTAAGAAGCTGCAGGAATATAACATCGTGAAAAAAACGTTTCAGCGGGGGAGTCGGAAACATTCTTTTGTAGCAGAGAAAGATTTCTTTCGTTTTTTTAATAATTTTTTCTCACGCAAATGGGAAAGGGAAGTTACGATCAACCTTGATGCAATCAGCCGTGCCCAAAAAGAGCTAAATGAGGTACTGTTAGACCAGGATATAAAAGAAGAAATAAGTAATGAAGCCCAACGGATTTATGATCAATTAGAAATGTCTAAATCTTATTACTATTGGTTAAGAAATTTGGTAGACGGAATGAATAGTGGGAAGCTATTTGAGGCTTTTCCGCAAGAAGAGGGCAAATAAAAATTATTAAATAAAAAGGCGGTCCGCGATTTTTTTAAAATTGTGGGCGTCTTTTTTGAATAAGTAACAAATACGAATGTTGATTTATCTATTCGGTTTTAACGTTCGTAAAATAGTTGATTTAGATTAATGGGAAGATGTATAATAACGTTATTGTAAATAGAAAACTTAATGTTGTTAGGGGAGCTAAAAATTATGTATGGTGATTCAGAATCGAAACTAGCGAAAAAAATGATGGTGCTTGGATCAGGAGAGTTAGGTAAAGAAGTCATTATTGAAGCGCAACGATTAGGAGTCGAAACAATTGCTATTGATCGTTATGCAGCGGCACCTGCCATGCAAGTAGCTCATCGTTTTCACGTAGTTGATATGTTAGATGCGGAGCAATTACGCTCTATTATTGAAGTAGAACAACCTGACTTTATTGTTCCGGAGGTCGAGGCAATACAAACGCAAGTGCTTGTTGAACTAGAAAAAGAAGGGTACAATGTTGTGCCGACTGCTCAAGCGACAAAGTTAACGATGGATCGAGAAGGGATTAGAAGGTTAGCAAGTGAGGAGCTTGGATTACCGACTGCTGGCTATGAATTTGCTAACTCTTTTGAAGAGTTAAAGGAAGCGGTTAGGAAGATTGGAACACCATGTGTTATCAAGCCGCTTATGAGTTCTTCAGGGAAAGGTCAAAGTGTTTGTCGCAGCGAAGAAGAGATTGAGGTCTCATGGAATATGGCTTTAGAAGGTGCTAGGGGTAAGAGTACGAGAGTGATTGTAGAAGAATTCATTACGTTTGATTCAGAAATTACTCTATTAACCGTTCGTTCGGTTTCTGGCACATCATATTGCGCTCCAATTGGTCATGTTCAAAAAGACGGGGATTACATTCAGTCGTGGCAACCGCATCAAATGAGCGAAGAGCAAATAGTAGAATCGCAACGAATTGCAAAGAAAATTACGGATGAACTTGGAGGCTATGGACTTTTTGGTGTTGAACTTTTTTTAACAAAGGATCAAGTGTACTTTAGCGAAGTATCACCTAGACCACATGATACAGGTCTAGTAACACTGGCCACTCAAAGTCTATCTGAATTCGCGTTGCATGTTAGAGCCATTTTAGGTTTTCCAATCACTGAAATTAATCTGCATTCACCTGGAGCAAGTCGTGCAATAAAAGCGTGGGAGGAAAGTTCGACTTATCAAATTTCCGGATTAGAAGAAGCTCTTGCGGTACCAAATACTCAAGCTCGTGTGTTCGGAAAGCCAGAAACGAAAGTGGGACGAAGAATGGCAGTTGCACTAAGTACAGCTGATACAGTAGAAGATGCGTTGGAACGTGCTGATAAAGCTGCTTCGAAAATTAAGATTGATTATCATAATAAATAATTAGTAGTCAAACTTCATTAACAATCATTTTAATTTTGAGGGTGATTCAGAGATGTTTTTTTATAAAGCATTCTGGATCACCCTCTTTTGATTAGGTTGTTTTCGAAATGATTGATGCTGTGAAGAAACGTTTTTCTCGTAGCGAAATGGAACGAACATGAGGAGATCGCGTACCCTAAAAAACAACAATGTATGCGAAAACAGCCTTTGATTATTAAAAAATCTCAATGAGCAAAGTAAGATTGTCTAATAAGAGTCATAATAAAGTCATACTTACAAAGAGGTGAAAAAGGTGAATAGAAGATTAGTCGTTGTGTTAGGTTTCATATTTGTCCTAATAAGTGCTTTAGGAATAGAAAAAGCGTATGCTGAAGACGGTGATTATCCAAATGCTCACTTATTAGTCAATGCAAATTGGGTTGAAGAACATCTCGGACAAGAGGGAGTGTATATCATAGACGTTCGAAAAGCTGGATATGATCAAGGGCATATACCGACAGCTGTTCATCTATCTATCGACAAGTTAGTTGATGAAGATCATCCTGTTGAAGGGTATTTAATTTCAAAACAAAAGTTTGAACACCTTATGCAGAATTTAGGAGTACGAAATGATCAAACGATTGTTATCTATGATGAGGGAAAGGAAACCTCTGCTACAAGAATGTTCTATGCATTAGAGTACTATGGACACGACAATGTCCGCTTATTAAACGGTGGTTATCAAGCTTGGTTAGCTGATCAAAAGGAAGTTTCAAAAGAAGCTTCTTTAAAGTCTAAAGGCGACTTCAAGGCTACTATAAAAAAGGATCTAATGGTTAAGAAAGAAGACGTTAGAAAAATGATTGGAAAAGAAGAGGTTGTTCTCTTTGATGTCCGCTCACCTGAAGAATATAAAGGAGAGAAAGTTCTAGCAAGACGAGGTGGTCATATTCCATCTGCAGTGAATTTAGAATGGACAACAGTATTGAAAGATGACGAGGTTCCGTTCTTTAAAGAAGCTACTCAAATCTCGAAGCTTTTAGAGGGAGTCGGGGTTATACCGGAGAAATCCATTGTAGTTTATTGTCATAAGGCAAACCGAGCTTCTCATATGTATTACACGTTACGTTTAATGGGTTTCGAAGACATTACAGTATATGAAGGGTCTTGGATAGAATGGGGCAATGATCGGAATACACCCATTAATAATCCTAGCAAACAAGAAAAGGGGCTACGTTCTCTTTAGTTACTATGATGTTGCTTTCGCTTCTTCTTGATTGAAGAGAAGCGGTTTTAAAATTGTTTCTATATTGTGTTTTAACTCCTAAATGAAGTGATATAAATTATTAGTGGATTAACATCTATTAATTTTTTTATAAAACTATTGCATCGATTTGTTGGCCGTGCTATATTATTTCTTGTCGCCGCGAACGACAGCAATTAATAAATTCAATTCTTTTGAAAAAGGTATTGCGTTGATTTGAGATTTGTGGTAAATTATTAATTGTCGCTTAAGAGCGATGTGAAACTAGTTCTTTGAAAACTGAACAAAAGCCAAGCGAATTAAAAGAGATAGATTGCTATCTCGTCAAAGAAATTTACCCGATAGGGCAAATTTCATCCTTGATTTATTGCATTGCTAGCGTGATGCAAATTGAGCTAATCAGCTTACCATTTTTATGGAGAGTTTGATCCTGGCTCAG